>DATDHK010000062.1:0-3528 GCA_036521635.1 Bryobacteraceae bacterium
AACGATCAGATGCGTCCCATTTTTGAAGAATGGCTAAAGCCGTTCCACGATCTGGGCGCAACCACGGTTTCAGGCACCACTTCGCTCACCGCGCGGCCGCCCGGCGGTACGGATCACACATCTTTCGACTACGTCGGTCTGCCCGGCTTCGGCTTCATGCAGGACCCGATGGAATACAGCACGCGCACGCATCACTCCAACATGGACGTATACGATCGGGTGCAGCCCGGCGACCTGATGCAATGCTCGGCCATCATGGCGGCGTTCGTGTACAACACCGCGACGCGCGCGGAGATGCTGCCGCGCATTCCGATGCCAAAACCTGTGGCGAAGCCGCGCCAGAATGCTACCGAGTAAGGAGACTCGCTCGATGAACTACAAAATGGTGCTTGGGGCATTCGCCCTCGCGCTCACCTTGACGCCGCGGATCTGTTTGGCGCAAGCGCCGCAGCCTCAAAGCAAATCGGCCGGCGCACCTGAACTTGCGGCTCTGCTCGAGAAGTCGGGATTCCGGTACACCAAAATCCGCGACGGCGTTTGGGAAATAACTTTCGCCGGCAAGAATACGGGTGAGTTTCCCGTGCGGATCGCGCTCACAGACAATACCGTGGTGGTGTTGGCCAAGCTGGCCGACCGCAAGGAATTGAAATTGCAGCCGCCATTTCTGATCAAGATGCTGGAGTTGAACGACAAGTTCGACTCGGTGAAGCTGGCGCTGTCCGACGAGATGCTCTACGTGCGCATGGACATGCACGCGAGGATACTGGATCCGAGCGAGTTGAAATATCTTCTGGAGCAGATTAGCGGCGCCACGGATGAAATGTATCCGCTGCTGAAGGAATTTCTTCCGGTCCCGAAGTAACGCGGCCAAGCAGACGCCGACTTCTTTTCCGCGGATTCCTTAAAATGGTTTCTTGACGCCTTTCACTCCTTTCTTCAGGAATCCTCACCTGCTCACCATCGCCGGCAACTACTGGCAGAGGCGGTTGGACGAAAACCGTTTCCCGGTCGAAGCCAGGCTCTACGAAACCGAGCCCGGCGTCCAGGTCCTGATGCATTCCCAAACTCCCGCCTCGCCGCGGGCCGGAGAACTGATTCTGGTGCATGGCCTGGAAGGCTCGAGCGCGGCCGGGTACGCCCGCAGCTTCGCGCAAGCCGCTCTTGAAGCAGGCTACGCCGTCCATCGCTACAACATGCGAAGCTGCGGCGGCACGGAGCATCTTAGCGGGACGACCCTCTACCATTCGGGCCAGACCTCGGACTTGCTGGCCGTGATCCGCCAACTGCAAGGCCCGTCGCCAATCTTCCTGGCGGGCTTTTCGCTGGGCGGAAACGTTGTACTAAAGCTCGCGGGTGAACTGGGAGAATCGGCGCGCGAGTTGATTGCAGGTGTGGCCGCGGTTTCAACCCCCATCGACCTGGCCGCTTGTGTCAGGCGGCTCGACCGCCGCGTGAACTTCATTTATTCCAACCGGTTTCTCAGCCGCCTGAAGCAGCGCGTCCGGCTCAAGGAGCGATTGACACCCGGACTCTTCCCAATTGAAAAACTCGACCGCGTGAAGAGCGTCTACCAATTCGACGACCTGTTCACCGCGGCCAGCTTTAGATTCGGCAGCGCGGACAACTACTACGCCACTCAGTCCTCGAATCAGTTCTTGGATCGCATTCGTATTCCAACACTCCTGGTACAGGCCAAGGACGATCCGTTGATTCCTTTTGAGGTTTACGATCACCCGGCGTTCTCGCGAAACCCCTGGCTCCGCCTGTTGGCGGTGGAGCATGGCGGGCACCTCGGATTCGTGGCCAAGGGCAAGCCTCGCTTCTGGCTGGACCAAGTCCTCGTACAATGGATTGGGGAAGTGCGGAACAAAGTTGCCGCCGGCCTCGTCCTTAGCTAAGAATGGCCCAAACTGCGTCATTTCGCGAAGCAGCCGCGGTTGCGGCGGACTCACTGCGCGGCAGCAAGCTGCGCAGTTTCCTCACGCTGTTCGGAATCATTCTCGCCACCACCACGCTCATTGCCGTGATGTCCGTGATCCACGGCATGGACATGTACATCGCCAACAGCGTGTCCAACATGGGCTCGGACGGATTCCGCATCGTGCGCATCGCGTTCATCGGAAACTTCGATCCCAAGAAGTTTTTGGAGTTGCAAAAGAAGAATCCGCAGCTTAGTCCGGAAGAATTCGAATACCTGAAAAATTCAACGACATTGGTCAGCGAGCTTGGAATGCGCAGCGGACGCGCCGTAAAGGTGTCGCTGGGCACGCAGACTCTGTCGGGCATTGGACTCAATGGCGGAACGCCGAATTGGGCCGTGCTGGGCAACACCCAGATCGCGGCCGGCCGCTACTTCACCGACATCGAGAACAATCATCACGCCGCGGTGGCGGTGCTGGGCAGCGACGTGAAGAATAATCTTTTTGGCGATGGCGACGCCCTTGGCAGGACCTTCAAGGTGGAGGGCCGGCCGTTCACCGTCGTCGGCGTCGCGGTTTCCAAAGGCAGTGTGTTCGGCCAGTCGCAGGATGCGTTCGTGGACATCCCCATTGAAACGTTCTTTCAGATTTACAGCGCGCGCCAAGGCATCGCCTACGCGGCCCGGGCGGCGGATCAAAAGGTGCTGGAACAGGCCAAGGATGAAATCCGCATGCTGCTGCGCGCGCGGCGGCATTTGGGGCCCAAGCAGGACGACACTTTCTCCGTGATCTCGTCCGACGCCCTGGTGGCCGCTTGGGATGGTCTGACCGGGGCGATTGCGGCCACCGCCGTCGCCATCGTTTCAGTCTTCATGGTGGTGGGCGGCGTGGTCATCATGAACATCATGCTGGCGGTGGTGACCGAGCGCACGCACGAGATCGGAATCCGCAAGTCCGTGGGAGCGCGCCGTCAGGACATTATGAACCAGTTCCTGGTGGAGTCATCCATGCTCGCGGGCATTGGTGGATTGATGGGTGTCATTCTGGCGTGGTTCGTCGCGGTGCTGGTGCGCACGTTGACGCCGGTGCCCATGGCGGTCCCGTTGTCGGCGGTCGTAATTGGCGTTACGCTCTCGATGGCGGTCGGACTGTTCTTCGGCATCTATCCCGCCCAGCAAGCGTCCAAGCTGGATCCCATCGCGGCCTTGAGGGTGGAACGATGACATTGGTTGAATTGGGTTCGGCCGTCGGCTTGGCGCTGAGCACCGTGCGCGAGCACAAGATGCGATCGTTCCTCACCGTGCTCGGCGTCATCATCGGCACCGGCACCATCATCGGCGTCGGCTCGATCATTGCGGGACTCGATGGCGCAATCACCAATGTGCTTCGCAGTTTCGGTCCCAATACCGCGATCATTTTCAAGTTTCCGATTGGCTTTACCAACGTCAGCGCCGAAGAGGTGCGCCGCAAGCCATTGCGTTACGAAGACGGAGTGGCCATCGCCGAACGATGCCCTTCCGTGCAGTACGTAAGCCCGTACCTGTTTCCAAACGCGTTCACCGGCGGCCCGCAGATCAATATGGCGCGCTACAAGGGCAACGAATTGTAT
>DATDHK010000063.1:0-2371 GCA_036521635.1 Bryobacteraceae bacterium
CCCGCATCGAGCGCGCCTTTTATCACAGCCTCAAAGAGCTAAAGGCGCTGCAAACCAACGCGGTAATCGAAGCCACCTTGCCCCGCAGCGTGCGCCTGCAGGTCGCCCCGTTAGGCAACGCAATTGAAATTTCAAAACGAACCCACCAATTTGAGCAAACAGGTCAACTAACGCTGCTCAGAGAGCTAATGGAAGCGCCGCCGCCCTCTGAAACACGCCAGTCCACCGGCCTTTCCAGCACATGAGAGCACCCGGTCGCGTGGCGCGGGCGCTCTGTGTCTGCGGCGTCGAGAATGATGCGGCAGCCCTGAAGACTGAAGGCCGCGCCATCTCCCTGGTTACCAATTACCGTTTCACGCGTCCTATCCGGGAAGGATTATCATGAACGATTTTCGATACGCACTACGAACCCTCCGCCGCTCGCCCGGCCTCGCCGCCGTTGCCGTGACGTCTCTCGCGCTAGGCATCGGCGCGAACACCGCCATTTTTTCCGTCGCCAACGCGGTGATCCTGCGGTCCCTCCCGGTTCAGAAACCGAACGAGCTGGTGCTGCTCCGCTACGTCTCGAAAAAAGGAAACATCTTCGAGTCCTTCTCTTACCAGGAATACCTCGACCTGCGTGACGCGCCCGAAGTTCTGACCGGTCTCTCCGCCCTTGTGCCAACCGAAATGAACCTGGCCAGCGACGAAGCCACCGAGCGCGTTCCCGGCCAACTGGTCTCGGGCAACTACTTTTCGGTTCTCGGCGTCCATCCCCGCATCGGCCGTCTGATCGGCCCGGAGGACGACCGCGACGCCGGTGGTCATCCGGTCTGCGTGATAAGTCACGGTTTGTGGCAGCGCCGTTTCGGCTCCGCTCCCGATGTCGTGGGACGAAAGGTGGAGGTCAACGGCCGCCCCTACTCGATTCTCGGCGTGACCCCCGCGGGCTTCGACGGCGCCAATCAGGGAACGCGCGCGCAGGTGTACATTCCGCTCATGATGGCCGCGCAGGTTCTTTCGCAACCCGCCAATCCGAAAGTTCAGCCGCCGTTCCTCGAATGGGAAAGTTGGCTCCAACTCGCCGGACGGCGGAAATCCGGTGTGACCATCGCGGGCGTCGAGACGGTGCTGGACGCGCGCTTCGCGCAATTTCCGCTGGCTCACCAGAATTTCACGTTTGAGATGTCCAGCCGCCACGGAAAGCCCGGCGAGCGCGGCCATTTGCTGGTGCTCGACGGACGGCAAGGGTTCGACGATCTGCGTTTCGGCTATCAGCGTCCGCTGCTCCTGTTGCTGTTCGGCGTAGGGCTGCTGTTGCTGATCGCCTGCGCCAACGTAGCCAGCCTGCTGGCCGCGCGCGCCTCCGGCCAGCGCAAACAGACCGCAATTCGTCTGGCGCTCGGAGCCAACCGATGGAGATTGATTCGCCAGCAACTGGCCGAAAGCTCGCTGCTCGCCGCGGCGGGCGCGGGCGGCGGTTTGATCCTTTCCGTCTGGATGTCCGATCTGCTGCTGCAATTGGCCCCGTCCGGCAATAACTTTCAAGTCGACGTGCGGCCCGATCTGGTTGTCCTCGGCTTTTTGATCGGGGTGGCGGGCCTAACGGTGTTGTTGTTCGGCGTCGCGCCGGCGCTCGAATCGGGAAAGTCCGGTGTGGGTCCGGTGCTCCAGAGTGAAAGCGCCGGTGGCGGAAAGCGCCGCGGCGCGCTGGGTGGAATACTGGTGGCCACGCAAGTGGCGCTTTCGATAATCTTGCTGGCGGGCGCGGGATTGCTGCTGCGCAGCCTGCACAACCTGAAATCGATTCAGACCGGATTCCAGCCGGAGAACGTGGCCGTCGCCAGCCTGAATGCGGGCGCCAATCGTTACTCGGCCGCGCGCGCTCACGCGCTTTTCGAGAGCCTGATGGACCGTGCGGAAACCATTCCTGGCGTCCGCGCCGCCAGCGCGGCCATGGTCAGTCCGCTGTCGGGCCAGTTGTGGATGTATTCGGTCAATATTCCCGGTTATGCCGCCGGTCCCAAGGAAACCCCGATGACCTACGTGAACGCCATCGGTCCCGGCTACTTCGCCACCATTGGCTCGCAATTGATCGGCGGACGCGAGTTCACTCGCCGCGACCGCGAGGGCTCGCCCAACGTCGCCGTGGTGAATGAGCAGATGGCGAAAAAGTTCTGGCCGGGCCGCGACCCCGTGGGCCAGCGGTTCAAAGCGTCGGCCCTGGGAAACAAGGAAGTGGAAGTGGTGGGCGTGGTGCGCGACTCTATTTACCGCGAGCTGCGCGAACCCAAGCAGACCATTCTCTACGTCCCTCTGTTGCAGGGAAACTTCCGGACCGCCACGCTGCATTTGCGTATCGCGGGCGACTCCGCTCCGGTGTTCACCGAAC
>DATDHK010000064.1:0-3377 GCA_036521635.1 Bryobacteraceae bacterium
CGTCACGATCAACTCGGTTATGTTCCGGCTGGTGAAGGGCAGCTCGTGCAACTGGCGTCCCACCAGGGTGGAGGTCACGGTGGCTGTCGCGGTTTGCAATAACTCGGCGCCGCTGGACACCTCCACCGTTTCGGTGAGCGATCCCAGTTCCAGCATTGTGTTGACAGTGGCCGGAACGCCCGCGTCTATCTTGACGTTGTCCGCGGTGGCCGTCTTAAATCCTTGCAGGCTGACGCTGACCTTGTACATGCCGGTAGACATGCTGGGAATTACCCAATAGCCGCGCTCGTCGGTTTTGTTTTGGAAGGACTGGCCGGTGTTGACGTTCAGAACCCGGATTTCCGCGCCTATCACATAGGCTCCTTGCGGATCGGTTACCGTTCCATCCAGACGCGATGTGGTGACTTGGGCGAATGCGCACAATGCGCAGGCGACGATTAGAAGACAGCTTGTGTAGGACCGCATACCCTCTCCCTCTTAGCCAACATTTGTGGGAACACCCCTAACGATTTGAGGAATGATACACCAAAATAGGGCGCAATACTAGTGGTTTTAGAACTCGCTGGTATGTTTTTAGCTGTAATCTTGAATACGCGTTAGATCTTAGCGTCGTGGCGCGGCCTTCCGGGCTCCATCCGCGCCACCGTAAACCTCTAAGCTATTCCACTCTGCCTTTTCCAGCTAAATCCCTACACAGGTGCTTTAGGCGCATGGATTAGAATTGAGTTAAGCGGTTCCTAACAGGCTTTTTTCCGATGGGCGGACTTTGGAAGCACTCGTGTGCATTGCTGGCCGGCCTTGCCATGGCTTCCACGCTATGGGCGGGCAAGGAATTTCCTGCGCTGCCCGGCCAGCCAGTCGTTCCCAATCAGTTGCTGGTGCGGTACAAGCCGGGGACATCGACTGCGGCGGTCACATCCAGTCTTTTGCCTGGCAGCCTGGCGCTGCCGTTGCCGAGCGGCCTGCCGAATGTCTACCTGGTGCAGTTGCCGGCCGGCGCCGATTCCGGGTTTTCAACGCAGCTCAGCCAGAATCCCAACGTCGATTACGTCGAGCCGAACCGCATCCGGCACATCACCGTTCAAACGCCCAACGACCCGCTTATTCCATCGTCGATGTATGCGCCGATGGGCCAGTGGGCGCTCACGAACGTTCAGGCGCTGCAAACCTGGCAGTTGCTGCCCAACGTTTATCTCACGTCCGCCACCGCGGGCGCGGGACGCATCAAGGTGGCGGTGATCGATACGGGGATGGATTGCACGCATCCCGACTTCATCAACACCGGCGGTAGTTCAACCGATGCGGCGATGGGCGGCCAGCTTCTGTTTTCGCTGAGCCACGCCTACGCCGTGACTACGGTTGCGAATCCAACGTGCGCTTGGCAGGACGACTACGGCCACGGTACGCACGTGTCGGGCATGGTGGCCGCGGCTACCAACAACGCAATCGGAGTGGCGTCGCTTGGCTATCCGCTGCAGCTCATCGAATACAAGGCGCTGGATAATCACGGCAACGGTACGGACCTGGATGTCGCGACAGCCATCACCGCGGCGGCCGACGCAGGCGCGAGCGTCATCTCGATGAGTTTCGGCGGAGGCGGCTACTCGCAGACGCTCCAGGATGCGATCAACTATGCGTGGCGGAGAAATGTGTTGTCTGTCGCCGCCGTGGGGAACAGCGGGACCAACACTTTGTTTTTCCCGGCCGCGTCCAACAATGTGGCCGGTGTGAGCGCCACCGACTTCAACGATGTGCATTCGGGCTTTTCGACATTTGGGCCCGCGGTAGATATCGCCGCTCCCGGCCGCGACATCCTCTCCACGACCACGACCTACAACACCCCGATTGGAGGATCCACTTACGGGGAGCTTTCCGGCACGTCTATGTCCACACCGCACGTCGCGGCCCTGGCGGGTTTGATCGATATGGCGACACCGAATCTGGCGCCCATGGCGGTGGTGCAACGCATCCAGCAATCCGCCGACGGCGTGGACGTCACGGTGGCCAATGGCGGCTGGGGACAGGAGATGGGTTACGGCAGAATGAATGCTTACCGGGCGATTTCGGTTGGCAATCTGCGCAGCGCGAGGGTGGGCGGAATCGTCGGGCAGGTGGTGGATAACACCGGAACGCCGATAGCCAGCGCGACCGTTACGGTGGTGGGCCAGACATCCGTAGTCACGGCCCCGGATCCAGATGCGGATGGACTATTTCGAGTGCCGAATCTTGGCGCGGGGTTGACCTACACGCTGGTTACCAGCGCCATGGGTTTTGCGCCGGTGACCATGAAAGCGGCCGTGGTCGCGGGCGCGGACACCACCGTGACCATTGTCATGGGCGCGACGACGGGCGAGTTCCATGGCATCGTCAGCGGCGTTGGTGGTCCCATTCCAGGAGTCGTCGTGCAGGCGCTGTCGGGCGGATTGGTTCAAGTTGCCGCGGTGACGGATTCCACCGGTGCGTATTCGCTGCTGGTTGCGCCGGGGACTTTTGATTTACGCGCGTCGTTGATGTACGGAGTCACCGCTACGGTGGCTTCCAATACCGTGGGTGCGAACGGAAGCGTGACCGTGAATATTTCGGTGGCGCGGATGGGTTCGTTTTCCGGAACCGTGTTGGATTCGATCGGTAACCCGGTGCCCAACGCGACCATCACCGTGACGGGCGTTGGGTTTTCCGCGGGCGCCATTACGAACGCGAGTGGCGTGTACCAGACCATCGGCATTCCGGCCGGCACTTATTCCGTGAGCGCGACCGCGGCGGGGTCGGCCACGGGATCGACGATCAACGGGCTCGCGGTGTCCAACGATCATGTGACGACGGCGAATTTCATCGTGAACAGCGTGGTGGTGACAACCAGTCCCGCGGGCTTGACCGTCACCGTGGACGGCAATACCTACACAGCGCCGCAGAGTTTTTATTTTGCTCCGGCGTCCACTCACACGATTGCTGTCGCATCACCGCAAAACGGTACGGGCACTCGCTCTAGCTGGTCCACTTGGAGCGATGGCGGCGCTATTTCGCACAGCGTCACTGGGCCCTTTGCGGCTACGTATACGGCTACTTTTGGCTCGCAATATTTGTTGACGCTGGGCGCGTCGCCTGCCGGGGGCGGAACGTTGGCTGCGAACCCGGCGTCGGGCGACGGATATTACGCGTCGGGCACCTCGGTGCAGGTGACCGCCGCCGCGAATCCGAATTATCAGTTCGCAAATTTTTCGGGAGACCTGACGGGCGCGGCGAATCCGCAATCGGTAGTGATGAACGCGCCCCGGTCGGTGACCGCGAATTATAACGTCCAGACTACGACAACGACGAATCCGGCAGGGCTGTCGATCACGGTTGACGGGATTAACTTCACCGCGCCGCAGACTTTT
>DATDHK010000065.1:0-8140 GCA_036521635.1 Bryobacteraceae bacterium
TCCTTGCAGCTTCATTTGGGAAACGGGGGCAGCGGGAAAAGCTGCCCCGCGAAATTACTTTGCGATGTAAGTGATGACGAGCGTATACAGGGCCAACGACTCGATCAGCACCAGTCCGATAATGAGTGCGAACCGGATGCCCGCCTGCGCTCCGGGATTGCGCGCCATCGCTTCCGCAGCCGATGCCGCAATCTTTCCCTGGCCCAAGCCGCAAAGGCCGGACGCAATGCCCATCGCGAGATAAGCGAAAGGCAAACGGAGGTCCATTGGCGCGCTAGCGCCGCCGGGTGTCTGGGCGAAGATCGGGCTGGCGAGCAGCATCAACGCGAGCGCCAGGAAGATCGTTTTCTGTGTCATTCAAGTTCTCCTTCTTTAAAATTGTTCGCGAGGAGGTGGTTCCCAATCCGCCCTGGGGGACGGCGGGCTCACGCTCGGAACGGATAATGCCGTTAATGTTCGTGCGCTACCGCGCTGCCGACGTAAATCAATGTGAGCAGCATGAAAATAAATGCCTGCAGGAAACTGACGAAGACGTGCAGCCCCATGAAAACGGCCGGCGCCGCAATGTAAGTAAGCGAAAGAAATGTCATGGTGACGCGCTCGCCGGCGAACATGTTCGCAAAAAGACGAATGGTCAGCGAGAGCGGGCGCGCCAAGTGGCTGATCAATTCGATGGGAATCATGATCGGCGCCAGCCACCACACCGGTCCCGCGAAGTGGAGCAGGTACCGGCCCACGCCGTGCGATCGGAATCCCATGACGTTGTAATAGAGAAACACGCTGATGGCAAGGCCCGCTGGTACCGCGGGCGTCATGGTGGGCGATTCGAATCCGGGAATAACTCCGATCAGATTCATGAACAGAATAAAAATAAAGAGCGTTCCCAGGAACGGCACAAATCTACCGGCGCCGTGGCCGATGCCTTCATTCGCCTGACCGTTCACGAAATCATAGATGGATTCAAGTGTGATCTGAAGCTTGCCGGGTTTATCGTAAGAAAGGCGTGAACGAAGGATGGCGAACAACGCGATGATGATCAGGACCACCAGGATCTCCATGGTGATCCAGTTTTCCCAGGGGTGCGCCGGATCCGCCACGGGACGGCCAATCGCGTCCAGGAAAGAGTTCAACGGCGACGCCAAATACTGGTTGAACAGTTTGGTAGTCCAGAGATCCACTTCATGTTCTTGCATAGATTAATTCGTAGATAAGCTCGAGGATGACCGCTGCCGCGGAGACTAGCAGGCCCGTCACGGCAGCCGCTAAATCCAGTCCAAGAAACTTGATTATAACGCACGCCAGAGCGCCAAGCACGATGATGCGGATGGTAAAAACCCACGAGGATCGCTTCTTCGGGGCTGGCCCCAGCGCCGACGCAAGTTGCTGCCAACCCCAGAAGCTGAGGTATGAGACGCCGCAGCCAATCAGGAATGCGAAACCGATGCGGACGCCCTTAATTAGGGCCAGGATACTTGCGCCGAGCAGCGCCAGTACAAGGATGATCCGGGAAATGCGGCGGATGATTTGCTCGTAGGAAAGCCGGTCACTTATCGGCATCGGCCGCGCTCAATTCGCGAATCACTTCGATGATGCCGGCCGCGACACCCAGGAATAGGAAAACAATCTTGAGGATTTGCGTGCCGAAAACTTTGTCGAGAAAGTATCCGACGATCCAGCCGACCAGGATCGATGCCGGCAGCAGAAAAACCACGCCGTAGTATTTGCCAAGTTGCTTGACGAGGTTGTCTTTAGGCATGGGCGGCGCGCTTACGCTCGATAACAGCGGATGCCTGTTCGGCCGCTTCCTTCACCAGGAACCCCATCTTCGGACGGGCCGGAATAATGTCGGGTTGGATGCCGGATTCTTCCAGCGTCTCCGATGTCGTCGGGCCGATAGAAGCGACTGCCATTTTGCGGAGATGGTCGAGCACCGATTCTTCCAGTCCGGATTCCGCTGCAATCCGCAGCAGATGGGTTAACTGGATGGACGTAGTGAACATCGCGACGTCCGCTTCGCCGTCGACGATGCGTCGAACTGCTTCGCGCAGCGGAGCGGTGTCTTCGGGCAGATCCCATTGATACACTCGGACTGCTGTAACCTCCGCGCCATGCGCGCGCAGGGCTGCCAACAAGTCCGGATTCGATTTGCCGTATTCCTGAACGGCGATGTGCCGCTCGGAAAAATCGGCGAGGGCGGTGAGCAGTTCGCGCCAGGTATTGGGTTCGGGAACATTCACCGTAATGGGCACCTGCATTTCACGAAGCACGGCTGCCGGCTTAGGCCCGCGAGCCACAACTTTGGTTTTGCGAAGCGCTTCCGCGAACGCCTGCGGAGGGTAGCGCGACGCCAGCACTTTATCGAGCGCGCGCGTGCCGACGCCGGTGAGCAGGATCATCATGTCGAATTCACCGCGAAACAGCCGCTCGGCGAATTCGAAGGCTTCTTGATTGTTCTCGATGGGAGCCTCGCGCATGGAGGGCGCGACAAAGGGATCGCCCTTGTGACGGCGAATCAACTCGGCGATTTCGGTCGCGCGCCGGCTTTCGAAAGAAATGACACGCAAGCCATCGAACGGCATCGTATCTAGGTTACCAGTGAAGACAAAGTGTGAATCACCTGCGGCGGATTCGCAGCCAGTACTGGCTGTCGCAATCTATCCCCGGGAGTTCATCCAACTGCAAGCCGCGCTTTTCGCACTGCTGCACGATCCACACCAGAGAGTGGCGGATCACGCCAGGCGTATCCGACTCATGGCTGGTTCCGACCCAGTGATCGCCCTGATAGTCGTCCTCAGCGGACTGCGCCGGCAGGTAAGAAGTAAGAAAAATGCCTCCCGCGGTCGAGTCGCGGATAAAGGAATCGAGCGTGGCCTCGATCTGCCGCTTGCAGGCGTGTGTCCAGATCGACCGTGCCAGAAAAAAATCGAACTTGGCGCCGAATACGGAAGAGTCAAAGTTTGCGTTGAAATCGAAGCGTGGCTGTTTTAAGCGCACTTCTTCGGATGTGAAAAGAAACTGGAGTCCGTACTCCACTTGTTGCCGGGCTGGCTCGATACCGTAATAGCAGCCGGCATCGAGAAAACGGACGAGCCAGTACGCGATCCGGAGGCATCCGCAGCCGATTTCGAGAACTTTCGATTCGGGATTCAGTTCTTCGTTGAGCAGCGCGATCAATTGCTCACGGCCAGCTTGCTCGAAAGTTCCTACCGGAACACCCATGAAACCGTGCCGCGCCATCATTTCTTCCGCCTGCGCTTGCACTCTCGACATGGCTTACGCTTTGGGGTGGGCCTTGTCGTAAACGGCCATCAAATCCGTCAGCGACACCTGCGTGTATTTCTGCGTTGTGGAAAGTTGGGCGTGGCCGAGCAATTCCTGAATCGCGCGCAGGTCGGCGCCGTCGCTCAGAAGATGCGTGGCGTAGGCGTGGCGCAGGCTGTGAGGATGAATGGACGAATCGCCGGCGATCATGCGCGCGTAGAATTTCACGATTCCGCGCGCGCCGCGAACGGTCAGCCGATTGCCGCGGTGGTTGAGGAATAGAACGGGTTCTGCGCCGGGCGCCGGTGTTCGCTCGGGAAGGTATCGCTCCAGCGCCTCAGCCGCCTTACTTCCGAAGGGAACCTGGCGCTCCTTGCGGCCTTTTCCGCGCACCAGTATCCAACGATCGCTGAAATCGAAGTCGTCGATATTCAATCCAACCAGTTCGCTGATGCGCAGACCGCAGCCATAGAGGAACTCAAAAATCGCCAAGTCGCGCGCCGGGTAGGGGCGTTCAAACCTGTCGGCGGCCACACCGTCCACCAGGGTGTTGGTCTGCTCGGCTGTCATGACCGCCGGCAAGGATTGCGGCGCTTTGGGCGTGCGAACTAATTTTGCAACGTTGATCGCGACGACGCCATTGCGCAACAGGAATTTGAAAAACGAGCGTACGGCGGCGAGTTTGCGGCGCATGCTGACAGCGGTCAATTCCTGTTCATACAAGTGGCCGAGCCATTCGCGAATCGCCAGCGCGTCGATCTCCTCGACGGCGGGCGCGTTGCCCTCTATCGTGAAATATTCCAGAAACTGGGCCAGATCGGAAGCGTAGTTTCGCAGCGTATGCGCGGAAGCATTCTCGCGGCGCAGCTCATCCAGAAAACGATTGATTTCCGCGGCCAGGTCAGGCATAGACGGAAAGATGCTCGTCCAGTCTGGCGAGCGAACGGCGGCAAACTTCCGCGTGCCGGGTTTTTTTGTCGTGCCGCATGCGCCGCCGCGTTTCCTCGTCGAGCTGCGGCAACAAATCGAAAGTGATGTTGGCGGGTTGGTAATTGCGGGCGTCCGCACCCGACACATAAGCGCACAGCGAGCCGATGGCCGTCTCGCGGGGAAAGGCGCGAATTTCCTGGCCGGCAGCGAATTCCACGGCGTTGCGGCCGGCGACTAATCCGGTTGCGATGGATTCTACATATCCCTCGACGCCCGAGATTTGTCCGGCAAAGAAAACTTCTGGGCGGGTTCGAAGCTGGAGGGTTGGCGACAGCAGAGCCGGCGCATTGATGTAGGTATTGCGATGGATCTGGCCGTAGCGCAGGAACTCGGCTCTCTCCAGGCCGGGAATCAGGCGGAACACGCGGGCCTGCTCCGGAAACCGCATGTGATTTTGAAATCCGACCAGGTTGTAGCTGTCGGCCCGCAGATTTTCCTGGCGAAGTTGAACCACGGCATATGGCCGCCGTCCGGTTCGAGGATCGATGAGGCCCATCGGCTTCATCGGTCCGAATCGCAAAGTTTCGCGGCCGCGCCGGGCAATTTCTTCTATGGGCAAACAAGCTTCAAAGAACGGGGTTTGATCTTCGGCGATGTGCGCGGGCACGGGCTCGGCGGCAAGCAGCGCGTCCAGAAACTTTTCGTATTGCTCGCGATCGAACGGGCAATTCAGGTAATCGTCGGTGCCGTCCAGCGATTTGCCGTAGCGCGAGGCGCGAAATGCGATTGATAGATCGATCGAATCGGCTTCGACGATCGGGCTGATCGAATCGTAGAAAAAGAGGCGCTCCGTGCCGGTAATGCGCGCGATTTCTTCGGCGAGCGCGCCACTAGTGAGCGGGCCGGTGGCGACGATGGTGATGGTATCGTCAGCGATCGATGTGGCCTCTTCGCGCCGCAATTCGATGAGCGGATTTTCTTCAATGGCCCGTGAAACGGCCTGGGCAAAGACCTCGCGGTCCACCGTGAGCGCGTGGCCGGCGGGCACTCGCGTTTCCTGCGCAACCCGCAACAGCAGCGAATCCAAACGGCGCAGCTCCTCTTTGAGCAGCCATGGCGCGGAGTTTTCCGATTCGCTCTTGAGCGAGTTGCTGCACACCAGTTCGGCCAGCCAATCGGTTTTGTGCGCCGCCGTCGAACGCACCGGACGCATTTCATAAAGCGTGCAATGCAATCCGGCGCGCGCGATTTGCCAGGCGGCCTCACAACCGGCGAGACCGCCGCCAAGAATCTGGATTCGTGCCAAATTCCAGGATACCCGCTCAGAGCTTCACGTCGAAGGAAAGCTCCTGAATCATCTTGTCCAGCGCCGTTTGCGCACCGTCGCGTTTCGCTTCGAGTTGCTCACTCTCTTTGCGCAACGCCTCCAGATGCGTTTCCTGTTCGTTGAGTTGTTGAGTGTAGCGTTGCAGCAGCGCCTTTTCCTCGGCGCTTCCCTTGAGCGCTTTCATGTTCTCGCGCAGCCGCTGTTGATCGTCGAAGATCTTATTCATTTGACCCTCGCGATCGTCCTTCTTTGAGTCGAGGTCCGCCACCACAGCCTTTTGCGCGATGATGCGCCGCAATGCATCTTCCACCGTCTGATTGATCGATTTCTCCCGCAAGAAGAGCGCCACTTGGTCGTCATTGATATTGGTCAAGGTGTAGGAAACCTCGACCGGCCGAACCTCCGAGACTTCGAGCGATGCCGTCTGTTTGGAGTCCACCGGCAGCCGGAAGCGCATCCAGCCCGCGGTGATTTCCGCAGGACGAACGTCGCCGCGAAGCTCGAATCCGGCCCGCACGGGATGCTCGATAATCACGGTCCGCGCGGAACTGTCTTCGTTGCGGAACGTGTAAGTCTTTTTCTCTAGAATCTCGCAGACGTGTTTCATCACGCCTTGATTCACCAAAACTCGAGTGACGCGCTGCCGGTCGCTTCCGATTCGCGAGCTGGCCGTGAGAGCCAGATCGGTGGCGTATGACACCAGGCGTTTTTCGTTGGGACGTATCGGGTCGAAGACTCCTTCGCCCGCGAACGTCTCCTCTTCCAACACGCTGAAGCTGCCGCCATCCAAAGTAAGTCCGCTCGAATTCGTCAGCCAGAGGGCGCGTTGGGGACGCCGCAGCCGGGCTTGATCGTTCCACACCGAAACTTTTTCGGCCGTGATTGGAGATTGAACGATCGGGACCAGCGCCGAGCGATTCTTGCGGATGGAGATCGGCTCTTTCAGTTTGTATTCGAACAGATCGCCGAGTTCTTGCGCGGTGGCCGCGGCGCCGGCTTGGCCTCGCGCGGCAGCGACATTTAGGGAGCCGCCGGCCATCTCGCCGGACCCGCTACCCCTTGTCGAGCGCTCGGAACCTCCGAGTCCCGCGCCGCCGCCGAGCGCCCTTCCGCTTCCGGCTGTGCGCGATCTCGTGGACATTTGGGCACTGGATGTTTGCACCGTTGATGCTTGGGCAGTCACCTCCACGGTCTCGGAGATGCTGCCTATCGTAAGACGCGCATCTTGCCGGTTCGTTGTTCCAGCCGAAGCGGCCACGCCGTTTATCACAAAGCTTTGGAATCCTGGCGAGGAAATCTCCAGGCGAACCGCGCCTTCCGGAAGCGATTCAAGTTCGTATCTTCCATTGAAATTGGTGCTGGTCTCGCCAACCAGCGCGCGATTAGAACCGTAGGCTTTGACAATGGCGCCGGAAATTCCGGCACCCGTCGCGTCGGTAACAGCCCCGCTCAGCCGCGCGTTTCCGGCGATCAGCGTGGACTCGTAAGTCTGCGGCGTCATGTTCGCGCTCTCCGGAAGATCAACGACCGGGCGGCGCGAATAGTATGGTTGTGAAAGATTCTGAATGAAGGACTGAGGCGCGCCCGCCACCAGCGACAGTTCGGCGTTTTCCCAATCCTGACCAGTGGTGTTGTCGACGATGGCCCAGCCTTGCAGCAGAGGTTTCTGGTTGCCCTTGGAGTTGAGCACCAGCCGGTACGTCGCCTTCCAGACGGGCACTTCGCTGATGTAGCTGACGAATAGCGATCGCTCGCCGGCGCCTTGCGTGGACACCACCATGCGGCGTACATCGGCTTCACGGCCGGCGGCCATAATATCGAGGAAGCGGTCGATCTTTCCGGTTAACCCGTGCTCCAACAGACGGACGGAAAATGAAGGCGACACTTCCGTCGTCTTGATTTCGCCGGTGTCTGTGATCAACGAAAGATAGTCGACCTCCAGCGTTGTTCCGCCGGATATCCGGGTCTTGCGCTCGATGCTGAGCAGACGGCCGGTAATCGGCGCCGTTCCGTTTCGAATTTCCAGACGCGTTCCGCGCAGGGCGCCGAGAAACTCCGTGAGCGACGCCTTTTCACCGAAGGGAAGACGCAGGTCGCCGAGTTGACGGTCGGCTGGCGCGGCCGAATCGTAACCGACGCCGGAGATGCGTCCGCCGTCGAGGTCCAGCACGGTCAGAGTTTTGAGGACATCGTTGAGCTGCCCGGACGTAAAGGGAATTGTGATGTCCTGATTGTCGCGGATTCGGCCCAGGTGTTCGAAATAGCCGACACCATTCTTGTAGAGCACCACGCGTTTCACGGGAAGCTTATCAGCCTCGTCGGAAGTGGCGGGACGCTGTTGGGATTGTGCTGCCGGTCTTTGTGCAAACGCGAGCGGCAGAATTAGACACACTACGAACTTTGGCGAAATTCCAGCCATGATGTGCACCCCCTTTTTCTGTTTGCGGCACTTTTCGGGCCGCATGAAGCAATCTAAGTTGGAATCAGAATATTCCCATTTGTGGATTAATGCAAGGGGCTTGTAGGGCAGGCTGGTAACCTGCGGCCGATTGGCAATCGGCCCGTAATGCTGAATTCCGAATTTACACGCCGATTGCCAATCCGCGGCAGGTTACCAACCTG
>DATDHK010000066.1:0-15987 GCA_036521635.1 Bryobacteraceae bacterium
AGGGGGCCGTCCGCGGACGCGGGCGTCCGCCCCACAGAACTAAATGGCATTGGGCACTCATGCCTGCATGAACTTTCAACACAGGAGTCGACGTTTGTCCATTGAAGACGAGTTGTACCAGCAGCGCATCGGCCGCATCGCGGAAATTGAGGCGTTGGGCTTTCAAGCCTACGGCCATCGCTTCGATTTCACGCACACCGTTCCGCAAATCCTGGCTGAGTACGGCGACAAGACCGCCGAACAACTCGAGCCGCGGGTGAATGTGCGCATCGCCGGCCGCATCGTCACGGTGCGCCGCATGGGCAAGGCCGGCTTCGCGCACCTGCTGCAAAACGGCGAGCGGATGCAGATCTACGTTCGCAAGGATTCAGTGGGCGAGAAGGACTTCGCGCTGTATCAACTGCTGGACATCGGCGATGTCGTCGGCGTGGATGGATACCTGTTTCGGACTAAGACCGGCGAGCTCAGCGTGCATGTGGAGCGCCTGTATTTTCTGGCCAAGACGCTTTACTCGATGCCTGAAAAATGGCACGGATTGGAAGACGTCGAAACCCGTTACCGGCAGCGCTACCTGGACCTGATCGCCAACCAGGAAGTTCGCAAGGTATTCGTGACGCGGGCGAAGATTGTCTCTTCGCTGCGGCGCCAGTTGGAAGGGCGAGGGTTCCTGGAAGTGGAGACGCCCATGCTGCAGTCGATCTACGGCGGAGCGGCGGCGCGGCCGTTCACCACGCATCACAACACGCTGGACATCGATCTGTATCTGCGAATCGCGCCCGAGCTTTATTTGAAGCGGTTGGTGGTGGGCGGCATCGACCGGGTATATGAGATCAACCGAAATTTTCGCAACGAAGGAATTTCCACGCAGCACAATCCGGAGTTCACCATGCTCGAGTTCTATCAGGCCTACACCGATTACAACGGCCTGATGGATCTTTCCGAAGAACTGCTGCGGCAGACTGCGCTTGACGCCACCGGGTCCACGGTCGTGGAGTATCAGGGCGGGCAAATCGACTTCGGAAAATTCCGCCGCATGACAATGCGCGAGGCGGTGGGCGATCCCGGTTTGAAAGGGCATGCGTTGATGGAAGCATTCGAGCGCAACATCGAGTCGACGCTGATCCAGCCGACCATGGTTTACGACTATCCGGTGGAAGTATCGCCGCTTTCAAAAAACAAGCCGGACGATCCGGCGTTTGTCGAGCGCTTTGAGATTTATGCGGCGGGCATGGAGATCGGCAACGCATTTACGGAGTTGAACGATCCGCAGGAGCAGCGCCGCCGCTTCGAGATGCAGCTTGACATGCGCGAAAAGGGCGACGAGGAGGCCCACCAGATGGATGAAGACTACGTCCGCGCGCTATCGTATGGCATGCCGCCCACCGGCGGCGAGGGCATCGGGATCGACCGGCTCACCATGATCCTGACCAACTCGCGTTCCATACGCGATGTAATTCTGTTTCCATTGCTCCGGCCGGAAGTGAGGGAAATGAAGTGACAGTCACCTCTTTCACTAGTTCTTTCACTTTCAAAGAAATGAGTGAAAGAGGTGACTGTCACCCCATTTCATGAGCGCGCAATCCTTCGAATTCTTTGTCGCTGCACGCTACCTGCGCGCGAAACGCAAGCAGGCCGTCATTTCGGTCATCACCGTGATCTCGATCATCGGCGTCGCCGCCGGCGCGATGGCGCTAGTAATCGGACTCGCCATCAACAACGGCTTCCGCAACACGCTTCAGCGCAGCCTGCTGGGGGCCACCGCCCATGTCATGCTGCTCGAAAAAGAGTCTTCCGAAGGAATCTCAAACTGGACGGAGCTGGTTCCACCCTTGCGCAAGATTCCGCATGTCGTGAATGCTTCGCCTGTTTTATACGGGACGGTCCTGCTGGCCGGGCCATTGGGCGGCGGACAAGCGGCGGGCGGGGAGATGAAGGGCATCCCGGTGGACGCGCCGCCGGAAATGCTGCTGCATCTCAAACAGGGTTCGTTCGACGATCTGAAGAACGCCAGCGGGCTGCCCGGCATCATTCTCGGAGCGAACCTCGCCCGCAACACCGGCATGATGCTGCATAGCGTCGTCAACATCATTCCATCGCAAGGCGAACTGACGCCGTTCGGTCCCAAGATCACGCGTTACCAATTTCGAGTCGTGGGTATTTTCGAATCCGGTTTTTATGAGGTGGATGCGTTTTGGGCGTTCACAGCCTTGAAGTCGGCCCAGCAGGTTCTCTCCGTGGAGAACGTCGTCAACACCATTGAACTGCGGCTGGACGACATCTACGAGGCGCCTGCCGTTGCGCAGGCGGCCGAGAAAATCGCCGGTGAAAAGCTGGCCGCCAAAACCTGGATGGAACAGTTCCACCAGATTCTGGGCGCGCTGAACACGGAGAAAGTGGTGACCGCCATCACCATCGGCCTGATTCAACTGGTGGCCGCACTGAACATTCTGATCACTCTGATCATGATGGTGATGGAAAAGAATCGCGACATCGCCGTGCTGATGTCGATGGGCGCAAAGCGCCAGCAGATTCGCAAGATTTTCATGTTGCAGGGCGTGCTGATCGGTGTGGTGGGCACGGTCATCGGGCTGGCGGCGGGCTATGCACTTTCGTTCCTGGCCAACGAATATCATTGGCTGCCGTTGAATCAAGAGGTCTATTCGGTGGGCTACGTGCCGTTCAGTCCGCGCTGGCAGGATGGCATCTGGATCGCGGCTACTGCCATTTTTGTTAGTTTTATTGCTACGCTGTACCCGGCTAGAAACGCCACGCGCATTGCGCCGGTTGAGGCATTGCGGTATGAGTAATGTGGGGCAGATTGGCAATCTGCCGCCGATTGAAAATCGGCCTGTCCGGTGAACGTTCCCAACCAACAGCCGATTTAACAATCGGCGGCAGGATGCCATCCTGCCCCACAATTACGCGCGGACTAAGTCTGGTTGTTCGCGCGTCACTGCGCGGCGGCCTCGCAGGCGGGCTTGCAGGCGCTCCATGTATAGGTAGATCACCGGCGTGATGTAGAGTGTTAGTAACTGCGATACCAACAGGCCGCCTACTACGGCCAAACCGAGCGGCTGCCTGGAGTCCGCGCCTTCGCCGATGCCTACCGCGATCGGAAGCGTTCCGAACAAGGCCGCGACCGTCGTCATCATGATGGGCCGGAAGCGCAGCATGCATCCGTTATAAATCGCTTCGAATGGATCTTTGCCTTCCACGCGCTGAGCTTCCAATGCGAAGTCGATCATCATGATCGCGTTCTTTTTCACTACGCCGAAGAGCATGATCAAACCGACGAAGGCGTACAGGTCCAGCTCTTTGTGGAAAATCTTCAGAGTGAGCAGAGCGCCGAACACGGCCGATGGCAGTCCGGAAAGAATCGTGATGGGGTGGATGAAACTTTCGTACAGTATTCCGAGCACAATGTAAATCACCAGGATCGCCACAATCAACAAAATCGACATGCCTTGGAACGACTTCTGAAATTCCTTGACCGTGCCCTGGAAATTTGCGCTGATCGTGGGCGGCATGCGCAGCTCGTGGACCGCATTGTTCACCTGCACGGCAGCCTCGCCCAAAGAAAATCCGGGCTTGAGATTGAACGACACCGTGACCGCGGGAAGCTGTCCGAAATGGTTGACATTCAGCGGACCAACCGCGCGATTGACGTGCACCACCGCATCCAGCGGAACCAGCGGACCTTGCGAAGACCGGACGTACAACTTCGACAGCGCAGCCGGATCCCGCTGATATTGGGGCGCAACTTCGGTGATCACCGCGTATTCTTCAGCGGGCGTATAAATGGTCGACACCTGCCGATCGCCATACGCGGTGAAGAGTGCGTTCTGAATCTGCTCCGGCGTAATGCCCAGCGCCTGGGCGCGGTCGCGTTCAATATCGACCAGCACCTGCGGACTGCTGATTTGCAGGTCCGTATTGACGTCCGCGAAGCCGGGCAGCGTGCGCATTTTCGCGGCGAGTTTCGGCGCCCAGTCGTATATCTCTTTCAGATTCCCGCTCTGCATGGTCATCTGGTAAAGGCTGTTTGTGATCTGGCCGCTGATGGTGATGGGCGGCGGGTTTTGCAGGAACACCATCAGGCCCGGAATCGCCGCGAGCTTGGGGCGGATTCCGTCCATGACCTGGTCCACCGTCAGTTTGCGCTCGGGGCGGGGCTTCATGCTCATGAATGCGACGGCCGAATTGCCGGCTGGAATAAACGCGCCCACGGCGGCGGCGTTCGGATCGCTCAGCAGAGTTGTCATCACGGCATGCTGATGCTTGGACATCGAATCGAAGGAGATGTCCTGTCCAGCCAGCGAGAGGGCGATAAAGAAACCGCTGTCCTGACTGGGAATAAATCCGGTGGGCATCATGAAGAAGAGCCACACCGTTCCTCCCAGCAAGATCAGGGCGAACATCATGGTCACGAATTGATGCCGCAAAACTTTTCGGAGCGTGTAATCGTACACGCGCGTCATGCCCTGAAATCCGGCTTCGAGGCCACGGTACACAACGCCGTGCCTCGCCGCGTGGTCGATGCGCAAAAAGCGGCTTCCGAGCATGGGCGTCAGCGTGAGCGAGATGAATCCGGAGATCAGAATGGCCGCGGCGATTGTTACGGCGAATTCGTGCAGCAGGCGGCCGACGATGCCGCCCATGAACAAGACCGGAATGAACACGGCTACCAAAGACACGGTCATGGAAACGATGGTGAATCCGATTTCCTTGGACGCCAACAACGCGGCTTCCATGCGCGACTTGCCCAGCTCCATATAGCGCACGATGTTTTCCAGCATCACAATCGCGTCGTCCACAACGAAGCCGACGGAAAGGGTCAGCGCCATGAGCGACAGATTATTCAAGCTGTATCCGAGCAGGTACATCACCGCGAACGTTCCGATGATCGATAGCGGCACGACAGCGCCGGGGATCAGGGTGGCGGAGACGTTGCGCAAGAACAGGAAGATGACCAGGATCACCAGGCAGATGGTCAGCACCAGGGTGAAGCGGACATCGGTGATGGATTGCCGAATGGATTGCGAGCGGTCGAACGCCACCAACAGATTCACCGTCGGCGGAATTTCGGTGCGGAAGACCGGAAGCAGCTTGCGGATGTTGTCGACCACTTCCACGGTGTTGGTGCCGGGCTGGCGCTGCACCGCCAGAATCACTCCGCGAACGCCGTTGAACCAGGCGATGGTGCGTTCGTTCTCCACGCCGTCGATGACGCGCCCGAGTTGCTCCACGCGCACCGGATTGCCATTTCGCCAGGCAACGATGATGGGGCGATAAGCGGCCGCGTTGGTCAACTGACCGCTGGATTGCACGGTGAAAGCCTGCTTGTCGCCCCACAACTTTCCGGTCGGTAGATTGGTGTTGCTGGCCTGGATGGCGCGTTGCACTTCATCGATTCCGATATTGCGCGCGGTCAACGCGTCCGGATCCAATTGAACGCGGACCGCGTATTTCTGCGTGCCGAATACTTGCACGCGCGAGACGCCGCTGATCATCGAAATGCGCTGGGCCAGCAGAGTCTCGCCGTAACTATCCACGGTGTAGAGCGGCAGCGTGTCGGAGGTGAGGGCCAAATAAAGAATTGGCTGCTCGGCTGGATTCACCTTTTGATACGACGGCGGACGCGGCATATTGGCCGGAAGCTGGCCGCCGGCTTTGGTGATGGAAGCCTGCACATCCTGCGCGGCCGCGTCGATATTCCGATCGAGTGTGAACTGAACCGTAATGATGGTGGCGCCCTGCGAGTTTGTGGAGCTCATGGAGTCCACGCCGGCGATGGTGGAAAATTCGCGCTCGAGCGGGGTTGCAACGGACGACGCCATGGTCTCGGGATTCGCGCCGGGAAGCGCGGCGGTGACTTGAATGGTGGGATAGTCGACGCTCGGAAGATCGGAGACGGGCAGGGTGCGGTAGCCCACGATGCCGAATAGCAGAACGGCGAAGGTGATGAGAGCGGTCATGATGGGCCGCTCGATGAAGAGCCGGGACGCGTGCATGCTCAGTTGCCTCCGGAGTCGAGCTTGTCGGCGGGAACCGCGTGAATGTGCGCGTTCGGAAATAATCGGAGCTGGCCGTCGGTGACAACCGTTTCACCAGGCGCGACGCCCTTGTCGATGATGACGCGATTGCCGACTGTCCGGCCGACGGTCACATTTCTGCGCTCCACCGTCTGATCGGACTTCACCACATAAATGAACTGGCCTTGCTGACCGGCCTGCACGGCTTCGGCCGGCGCCAGCGTGACGTTGCTCAGAGTGTCGACAGCCAGCACTGTGTTCACGAACTGGCCGGGCCATAGAATATGCTCGTGGTTGTCGAAAGTGGCCTTCAATTTGATGGTTCCGGTGCTGTTGTCGACTGTGTTGTCAACCACGGACAAAAATCCACTCACGGATCTTGCCGGATCGTTTTGCAGGGAGACGTGAACCGGAAGTTTTCGATTGCCGCTGTTTTTCCGGATGTCGGCCAAGTGTTGTTCCGGAACACCGAAGCTCACGAAGATGGGTTCGATTTGATTGATGACAACCAGGGGAACGTCGCTGACCTTTACCAGGTTGCCGGCATGCACCAGCAGATTGCCGGCGCGTCCCGAAATGGATGATCGAATGTCGCAATAACTGAGATCGAGCTTGGCCTTCTCCACCGCGGCAAGATCGTTTTCAACGGATGCGCGCGCGCTTTCAACGGCTGCGGCGTCGGCCCGGATGGATTCACGCAGGGTGTCGGCATTGGTTCGCATCTGCTCGCTTTGTTCGCGGGAAATGACTCCCTGTTTTTGCAGACTTTCCCAGCGGTCCGCGATCGCCGTAGCGTTTTTCAATTGCGCGTTGTCTTTTCCCTGATTCGCTTCGGCCTGCCGGAGTTGAGCGCGATCGCGGGCGACCGCCGCTTCCGCTTGCCGAAGCGCATCCTGATATGGGCGCGGATCGATTTGAAAGAGCAGGTCGCCTTTTTTGACATTGGCGCCTTCTACAAATCGGACGGTCATTAGTTGGCCGGCGATTTGCGATTTCACCTGCACGGTGGCGGATGGTTCGACGGCGCCAACGGCGTGGATTTCGCGGGGCACAGACTCTTCGGTTGCCACGGCGACGCTTACAGGCACGGGCGGAGGCGGGCCGGCCGACTTCACCTCACGCGAGCGGCAAGCGCCGAGGGCAAGCGCCGCAAATATAACGATGTGGAATTTGGAAGACAAGGACACGCACCCTTAGTTAGATCGATGCACGAACGCTCGAGATGATTCTATTTTGTCATAGCGGACCGCGCGATGTGGGGCAGGATGGCATCCTGCGGCCGATTGGTAATCGGCCTTGTTGCTTGGGAACGTTTACTTCATTGCCTCGGTGTTCCCCGTGTTCCTCGTATTCCTTGTGTTCTCGCATTCGGAAACGAGGCATGCGACGATCAAGTCGTGACAACCCAAAAAATACTCGTCACGGGTGGGGCGGGGTTTATCGGTTCGCATTTGTCATCTCATCTGGCTGAGCGCGGGCGCCGGATCCTGATCGTGGATAATTTCGATAATCTGTATTCGCCCGAGGAGAAGGAACTAAACCTGGCGCGGATCCAGGAGCAAAATTGCGTGGAAGTGAGCCGGCTCGATATTTGCAACGAGGAATCGATCCAGCGCCTCATGCAGGATTGGCGGCCCGACGCTGTAATCCATCTGGCCGCTCTGGCCGGCGTTCGCTCGTCCTTCGATCGTCCCCTGGCGTACCAGCAGGTCAACGGTTACGGTACGGCGTGTGTCCTGGAGGCGTGCCGTTTGGCGAAGGTTCGCAAAGTTTTGTTCGCGTCCAGCAGCTCGGTCTATGGCGCGACCCCGAATGTTCCGTTTCGTGAAGACGACCCGGACGTCCACCCGATCTCTCCGTACGCCGCCACGAAGCTGGCGGGAGAACACCTGTGCCGTTCCTATACCGCGTACACGGATATCGGCGTCGTCTGCCTGCGCTTTTTTAGTGTTTACGGTCCGAGGCAGCGGCCCGACCTGGTTATCCGCAAGTTCGCGGAGCTCATCTGGCGCGGCCAGCCCATTCGAGTGCTGGGCGACGGCAGTTGCGCCCGCGATTACACGTACGTGGATGACGTCGTGACGGCGGCCGCGGCCGCATTGGATTTGGATTGCCGGTTCGAAGTCGTGAATGTCGGCGGCGCCGCGCCGATTGCGCTGACGGAGGTAATCGCGGAGTTAGAAATCGTGCTCGGGCGCAAGGCCGGCATTGTCCGCGATGCAGCCCACCCGGGCGACGTTCCAATGACCTTCGCCGACCTCACGAAGGCCCGCCGGCTGCTGGATTATTCCCCAAAAGTCCCGTTCCGGGAAGGCCTGAAACGAACCGTCGAATGGAACATTGCACAAATGCAGGCGGCGGATGCCGCAGCCGGCCTGAGTTGACGCTTAGCAGGGTCGCAATGACCTGCTATTTCAATTCGGCGGGTGCCGGGTTCTTTCGAAAGTGTCAACTCAATAGTTGACACTGCAAGCTTTTCGGTTTACAGTAGAAGAGTGGTCGGTGGCTTCAGACATAAAGGGCTTGAAGAGATCTACCTCACCGGCAAAACACGCCGGATCGGCATCGAATATGCCAGGAAATGTATCCGCATTCTTCAATCGCTGGAGATGGCAACGCAACCGGAGCAAATGAACGTGGCGGGTACCGGTTCCACAGCCTGCGCGGCAAATCGCAGCGATGGTCCGTTCGCGTCAGCGGAAAACTATCGCATCACGTTTGGCTGGTCGGGCGAAAACGCGCATGGGGTCGACTTTGAAGACTACCATTAGGAAGGAACCGATGAAGAGAAAGAACGGATTGCCACCCATACATCCGGGAGAAATTATCAGGGAAGACATCCTTGCCGAAGCCGGCTTGTCCGTTACGGCCGTCGCGAAGGCCCTCGGCGTATCGCGCCAGATGGTTCACGACATTCTGGCCGGGCGGAAGCCGCTGTCTGCTGTCATGTGCCTGAAGGTTTCCCGCCTGTTTGGCAGCACTCCGGAATTCTGGATGCGCCTGCAAGCAGACTACGACTTGAAGAAGGCGGCACAAAACAAGAAGGTCATGGAACGCGTGGCGCAAATTGTGCCTTTGAAGCCGGGGGAGAAATCCACGTCTGACGGAAGGCTCAGGAACGCGGGAAAGCATGTGTCGCGATAATTGCTCTGAGAAGCTTTTCGCAAACGAGCACTACTTGGTAGGATGGTAGAAGTTTGAACGAGACGCAATTCTACATCTCGGTGGCCGTCGTGCCTGTGACCACGATCATCATCGTGATGATTGGCGTCTTGCTGAATAATGCCAACATGAACGTCCGCTTCGGGGACATGGTCGGCCGTTTCGCCGACATCAATACTCGTTTCACGGACCTCAAAGATTTGATCCAGGCCTACTCGGACCGCCAGGATGCCAACCTGCGCCGCGTCGAAGACGAACTGCTTGGCAAGTTTGCCGAACTCGATAATCGGCTCAGCCGCATCGAGCACCATTTAAACCTCGGGTGATGTTTAACGCTCCCGCGTTAGATCGGGGCGGGCGGCTGCACATCGTCGTCTAGCTGCTCGCAACGCTCGCGAATGTCTGTTGTGAACATCATGACCGTTCTGCCTTCCCATTCGACGTCTATCAAGCGGTTGCCATACAAGGGGCCATCGATCACTTTGAGTACGGCGCCGAGCGGGATCAGCTCCGTTGTCGATCCTAATAATCTGATTGAGTATTTTGTTACCGGACGATCCGGACCGGCGATCGCCAGTGTCGGAGTCTTCAGAAGATAGCGTTGTCCAGCCATCGTACCTCTTGCCCACCAATATGAAGAGAGCACAGCCCCAACGGCCGTACCCTCAGTTCTTATAATCGAGTAAACCCAGAGTAGCATCGAAGACCCATCCGAGCCACGCGGAAAATTACCGGAGATTAATCGGGTGTGGTGAAAAAAGCGTTCGGCAAAGTTACCTGCGGCGTCGAGCGATTGAGTATACTGTCCCCACGACCCGAAAGGAGAAGCCGATGAGAAAAATGACGATTAGCGCTTTCGCGCTGCTGGCCGGAGCAACTTTAGCAGGTGCTCAGCACCTTCCGCGAGGGACCGCCACCGATGTTCCCAATTCGGAAATTCAAGCGACGGTGCAGAAGACCGCCTCGGCGCCCGTAAGCGATCAGGCGATTCGGGTGGTCAGCATCAACGATGAGTACAACGTGGGAATCGGCGTAGTTCATCGGGCGAAAACCGCGGGGAGAAGCGCGGGCGGCGGAATCGAACACAGCCAGATCACCGAGGTCTATCACATCATCGAAGGCAACGCGACGCTGGTCACCGGTGGTGCGATTGAGAACCCGCGAGAATCGCCACCGGATGGCGTGGTGGTCAAGGTTCTCAACGGCCCAAGCACCGGTGGCGGCCCGGTGAAGGATGGGGCGAGCCGTAAAGTGGGCCCGGGCGATGTGGTGATCATTCCCCCGAACACGCCGCACTGGTTCAGCGAAATCACATCCGACCAGATTGTGTACCTGGTGGTGCGCGTGGATCCGCACAAAGTGCTGCCGGCCGGATATGGTGGTGGGAAGTAGGTGGTAGGAGGTAGGAAAAACGTCCATTACCGGCCACTCCGGTTTTCCCACCACCTACCTCCCCACCACCCACCACCTTTTTGCTATGATAAGCCTGCAATAGGGAAAGGAGCCGGTCATGATGGCCAAGTTCCAAGTTGTGTCCGCTGGCGTTGCGCTTGCGTTTTCGGGAATCGCGATTGCTGCAAAACTGGAGACCAAAACAGCCACGTTCGCCAAGGATGTCGCGCCGATTCTTCGGGAAAAGTGCGAGGAGTGCCACCGCGCAGGCACGGCCGCGCCGATGTCGCTGATCACCTATCAGGAGACTCGTCCGTGGGCCAAGGCCATCAAGGAACGCGTGGTGACGCGCAACATGCCGCCGTGGCACATCGACAAAACGGTCGGCATACAGCATTTCCAGAACGACCGGTCGCTCACCGACGATCAAATCGCCACCATCGTCCGCTGGGTGGATTCCGGCGCGCCGTTGGGCGATCCCAAGGATCTGCCGGCCCCGAAGCAATGGCCCCAGGAAGAGACCTGGCTGCTTTCCAAACAGTATGGCGAACCGGATTTGGTTATCAAGTCGGAACCCTACACCATGCCGGCTCACGGCCAGGATGTGTGGTGGAAGCCGGCGACCGCCATCCCGGTTACGGAGGCTCGCTGGGTTCGAGCGGTGGAGATGCGTCCGGGATCGACGGCCGGACGCAGAATTACGCATCACGCACTTGCCCGGCTGGACCAGGAAGAGCCCGGCGGCAACGCCGATGACGATCCCTTGTTGGCTGGCCCCGGCCTGCTGATGGAATGGGCCATCGGAAAGCAATTCGATATCTACCGGCCGAACACCGGCAAATTGCTGCTGCCCGGGTCTCGGATTCAGTGGGATGTGCATCTGCACGCCGTGGGCGAGACGGTTCGCGACCATGTCGAACTGGCCATCTACCTTTATCCCAAGGGCGAGGCGCCCAAGTACCGCACGCGCCTGACGCTCATGGGAGCGACGAATGGCCAGACTCTCGATATTCCGCCGAATTCAATGGCGCAGAGTCAGGCGTTCCACGTCCTGCGGGAACCGGCCCGGCTGGAGAATTTCCAACCGCACATGCATCTGCGCGGAAAAGCGATGTCCATCGAAGCCATCCTGCCGAACGGGATGACCCGCATGCTGAGTTATGTGGACCACTTCAACTTCAACTGGATGAACAATTACATCTACGCTGAAGACGACGCCCCGGTGCTTCCGAAGGGCACCATCATCCGCGTTACGTCGTGGTACGACAACACCACTGCCAACCGGCACAACCCGGATCCGAATCAATGGGTCGGATACGGCGACCGCACCGTGGATGAAATGGGTCATGCCTGGGTAAACGTCACCAACATCACGGACCAGGATTATAAGGAATACGCGGCCAAACACAAGCCGGCGGACGGCGCCGGTGAGCGGCGTTTTCGGTAGCGTGGGGCATGCGTTGGTTGCTTGCGGCTATCGCTCTTGCTAGTTGTTCACTCGCGTGGGCGCAATTGCCCATGGAGCCTCAGCACGACTCGGGACAGAGCGTCACGGGCGCGCTGGAGGGATGGTTCCCGAATCCCGATGGCAGCTTCAGTATTTTGCTGGGTTACTACAATCGGAATCTGAAAGAAGAGTTGGATATTCCGGTTGGGCCCGACAATCGGATTGAACCGGGCGGTCCGGATCGCGGGCAGCCAACGCATTTTATGCCGCGCCGGCAATGGGGCGTCTTCCGTGTGGTCGTGCCCAAGGATTTCGGGACCAACAAACTGACGTGGACCATCACCGCCAATCATCAGACCACGGTAATCCCGCTCAGTCTGGACCCGCTGTGGGAGGTTTCCCCGTTCAGCGAAATCGGAGTAGGGAATACGCCGCCGGTTCTGAGTTTTTCCGAAGGCGGTGAGGCGTTGCAGGGACCGGGTTCCGTTTCGTCGATGAAGCTGACGGCAACGCCGGCGAATCCTCTAACGCTGAACGTGTGGGCCAGTGACGACGCCAAAACATTGGCGGGATTTAGACAGATCCGGCTTCCACCGGTAACGCTGACGTGGAGCAAGTTCCGCGGGCCCGGCACGGTGACGTTCTCCAATGCGCGGCCGCCAGTTGAGAAAACCGAAGGCAAAGCGCCGTTCAACGGCAAGTCGGCGACGACGGCGACTTTCAGCGAGGCTGGCGATTACACATTGCTGGTTGTGGCTAACGATTGGTCGGGCGATGGCGGGCGTGGGTTTCAGTGTTGCTGGACGACAGTGGAACTGAAGGTCGCTGTCGCTCCCGTGGTCGGTGGACGGTGATTGGTGACTGGCCGAACCGATCACCGATCACAGGCCATCAATCACCGTCACGGATGTAACAATAATTTCTGAACGCGCCAGTTCAGAATCTCCGCAACATACAGCACATTTTCCGACGGACAGGCGATCTCGTGAATCCAGCCGAATTCTTTCGGTTGCCGGCCCGACGTCCCTAACATCCCCAACACCGTGCCATCCAGCGAAAGTTTGTAGACGCGGCCTGGATACGCATCGGAACTGTATAGATACTGCGTCGGCCCGGGCGAAATGCAAATCGCCCACGGCGCACCGCTCTGCGCAACGGCGCCTTGAGCGCTCGGCATGCCGCCCATCCAAGGCTGCACGTCCGGCGGAACTGGAACATCGATCTTGATCTCGCGCTGGAACGTGCCGTCCGGATCGAAAACTTGAATGCGCCGGTTGCCTCGGTCCGCGACGTAGATATTTCCCTTGGCGTCGGCCGCGATGCTGTGCGGTGTATTGAACTCGCCCGGCTTGTTGCCGCGATCGCCCCACTGCTTCACCCAGTGGCCGGTCTTGTCGTACTTGGCCACGCGCGAATTGATATAGCCGTCGCTGATAAAAATGCTGCCCTGCGCGTCCCATGTAACGTCCGTCGGCTGGCGGAATTGGCCGTTCACGGCGGGCCTCGGAGGAGTCACGCGCGTCCACGGAGCCGCTTCGTCCGACGCTTCCTTCTTGCGGCCGAACACCATCGTCACGCGGCCTTCCGGATTGAACCGGATAATCATGTCCGAGCCTTTGTCGATGGCCCAGATATTGTCGTCCTTATCGACGCGAACGGCGTGCGCGTACGACCACGCATAAAGATTTTTGCCGATTTCGCGCAGGTATTTTCCGTCAGCGCCGAACTCCAGCAACTGCGACGCAGTGGCGCCGTAGGCCGGCCCGGTTGTGTTCCCGCGCGAGAAAACAAAAACGTGGCCCTTGGAGTTCACCGCGACGCCGGAAACCTCGCCAAAGTGAATGTCGGCGGGAAGCTTCAGCGGATTGGGAACCGAATCGAACTTGATCTCGGGAACAGTCTGCTGCGCGAAAGCAGGAGCGCTGAGCAGGGCGAACAATGCGATTGAAAAATGCTTCATGGGGGCCTAGTTTACCGCAAAACCTTGCGCCAGGTTTCAGGGCTTGAGAGAATGAAGTTCAGATGGAAAAACGACGCCTCATTTTTTACGTGGTTCTGGCTTGCGTCATCGGGCTTCTTGCCTACACCCTACTATTGCGTGCCGACGACGGCGGGATCACCTGGCTCAGCGATTATAAGGAAGCTGTCCGGCTGGCCAGGCAGACACATCAGCCGCTGTTGGTGGAGTTCCGCTGCGAGGCTTGAATATCGGGACGTGTTTTTGACGCACAGGTTGTGCTGTCACCGCCCGATTCGCCGCTGGGAAAACAATTGCGTCAATACGTGTGCGTCCGCATCACCCGGATGGACGACGTCAACGTTGCGCTGTTCGATCGCGATTGGAACAATGCCGTGTACTACTTCGTTTTGAACGCCGACGAACAGATCTACATGCGGTACGGCGGGCGTGATGCGGAATCGGCTGATACGTACCTCATTCTGGACAGTATGGAAATCGCGTTGAGCAAGGGGCTGGAGTTGCATCGGCAATATCAGAAAGGCGAGCTGAAGCGAACCGAGCTTCCGAAGCCTCTCTATCCGCGTGAAATGCCGCTGCTGGTGAAGCGCACCTTCGAGCAGCGCGCCTGCGTGGAGTGCCACCTCATCGGGGATTTTCAAAATGTCCAGCGGGAGCGGGACGGCAAGCTCGACAAGCTAGCGCACTTGTATCGCTCGCCGGATATCAAAACCATCGGCGTCGATCTGGACGTCCCCAAAGGGCTGGTGGTGAAAGAATCCCGGGGCGCTGTGCAAGCTGCCGGAATGAAATCGGGCGATCGGATTGTAGCCTTGGACGGAACGCCGATCTGGACGTTTGGCGATCTTCAATACCGCTACGACAAAGTGGATCGCAGAGCCGCTGGGATTCAGCTCACGGTGGAACGCGCGGGCAAACCAGTGGATCTCGCGGTTGCTCTGCCGGTTCGCTGGTGGTGGACGGATTTGCGTTATCGTCAATCCAGTGTCGAGCCTCGAACCTATTTCGAAGATCGTCCTCTGACGGATGCGGAGAAACAAAAACTCGAGCTGAAGCCGGATGGATTCGCCAGCGAAGTTCGCTATGTCGCGGATTTTTCCAGAACAATGAAGAGCCATGAATTGAAGGTGGGTGACATCGTTTACGCGGTGGATGGCGTGGAGCGGGACGACGCTGCGAATTCCGCGGATCTCTTCATCAAGATCCGGAAAACGGCCGGCGACGACGTGATGCTGGATATCATCCGCGGCGGACAACGAATGAAAATGCCGCTCAAAACGTATAGGATGAGTTTTAGAAAATGATCAAGCTCATTTTGACCGCCGGGATTCTTTCCGGAATGATGAACGCGCAAGCAGGTGGCTGGACGGAGCCTGTGGAAGTGCGTCAGGAAGAGAATCTGTGCCTAACTTACCAGGCGAAGCTGGAGGGATCGCTGCTGATAGTGCGCGCGGCGATCGAGCCCGGCTGGCACACTTTCGCGATAGACATAAAAAAGCGGGCCGAGGAAAAGCTCGCAGGCAAGGCGTCGTTGGGCATTGAGCGCGGCACGGAATTCCTGTTGTCTGGTGGTGTGGAGACAACGGGCCCGTGGTACCAATCCGTGCCGAAGGATTTTTCAAAGCCCGAGATCCGCTATTACAGTTGGGGCTACGAGCGGCAGGCTCTATTTGCGGCGAAGGTGAAACGCACCGGACCGGGGCCGGTGCGAATCGCGATTCGCGGGCAGGCCTGCACAGAGACGGCTTGCAAGAATATAGACGCCGCGATTTCATTCTCCCCGGACAGCGCCAAGGCCGACGCTGAGCCGGAAATCAATTTGAAGAATCTGATCCAGGTTCGCTAGCAATTTTGTGGGGCAGGCGGAACGCGACGTTGCGCTCGCGGTTCAGTCTCTCACTCAAATCGTGATCGACCGAGGCGACGGTGGTTTGTTTTTGCTCGTGGTCCATAGTGACGTAATGCAAAGTTCCGCC
>DATDHK010000067.1:0-2312 GCA_036521635.1 Bryobacteraceae bacterium
AATCGCCATCCGGATGCCGATCTCGCGTGTGCGCCGGCTCACCGAGTAGGACACCAGGCCGTACAATCCAACCAGCGCCATGCCGAGCCCCAGAATTCCCATCGTGCCGACCACGTTCACAATCAAGCGCAGCGTTTGCAAACCTTGCGTGCGATAGTATTCGCGCATGGCGCGAACGTTAAAAATCGGCTGATGCGCATCGATTGAGCGCACCAGATTACGCAGCGGCGCAGTCAGGCTCGCCGCATCGCCGGCAGTCTCCACCGTGAGCGTCATTCGCGACGCTGGGTGCTGGGACAGCGGCAGGTACAAGAATGTAAATTTCGGTTCACCGGTCGTCAGGTAAACGGATGTCTTTGCGACGCCCACAACTTCAACCCATGGACTATCGCGTCCATCCAGCCGGAATCGTTTACCAATCGGATCCTGGTTCGGCCAATAACGCTCCGCAGCCGTTTCATTGATCACGGCCACCCGCGGCGACGTTGTGGTGTCGGTGGCCAGAAATCCCCTTCCGCGAACCAGCGGCATTCCGATGGTGTCGAAATACCGTTCGTCCACCACGTTGCTAAGAATCCGATCGCTTTCTTTCCCGGCCGGTAGTTGAAACCCCTCCGGCGCTATGCCGTTGGTCGTGACAGTTGAACCGTCGAATTGGACCGTCGCCGAGAGCGTAGCGTTTTGCACATTGGGTGTTTGGCGCGCGCCGTCAATCAGCGTCCGGTAAAACTCATGCGTCTTTTCGGGTGAGTAACGAATCAGCGATGGGTCGAAGGACATCATCAGCAAATGATCCGTCCGAAAGCCTGGATTGCCCATGATGACGTGCCGTAAAGTTTGGACGAACAAAGTCGCGGCGGACAACAGCATCAGCGACAACGCAACTTGGGAAATGACCAGGGCATTCCGGCCGAACGTGCGTCCGCGCCGGCCCTCGGCTACGCTGCTCTTCAGCGCGGGTACGAGGTCGGTTTTAGAACTCTGCAAGGCGGGAACCAGGCCGAAAACCAAGGCGCTGGCCACTGCCGCGATCAGGCTGAAGATCAATACGCGCTGGTCCACATGCACGATAAGCGAGACCGGCAGATCGTTTGCAAATCTGAACGATGAAAAATATTCAGCGCCGTATTGAGCCAGCAGCAGGCCGAGCGCCGCGCCGCTCAACGCCAGCAGCATGCTCTCGGTCAGCAATTGGCGAACCAAGCGCCACCGGCTGGCGCCGATGGCCAATCGCACAGCCATCTCACGAGTCCGGGAGCGGGCGCGGCCCAGCAGCAGATTCGCGACGTTGGCGCAGGCGATGATCAGCACCAGTCCCGCAATCGCGAGCAGCATGGCGGCAAAAGTGGCGTTGGGCGGAGACTGCGCCACGCGCGTCTGAATTTCGGTGTGGACTGTGAGGTTGCGGTCATGGTCCGTTTTGGGATATGCCGCGGCAAGGCTGCTCGCGATTGCGGCCATCTCCGCATTCGCCTGGGCGACACTGCTTCCCTTACTTAACCGGCCCTTAACGGTGAAAACCCGCGAGCTTCTGTCCTCCAGAACCTTCGACGAATCGGAATTTCCCACGCGCGACAGCATCATCACGGGCAGGTAGAGGTCGGGATGAACCAGAGGCTCCATGCCGGTGAATTTTTTCGGCGCCACACCGACCACCGTGAATTCGACATTGTTCAACCGGATGGCGCGGCCAACGATCTTCGGATCGCTTCCAAAATTCTGCCGCCACGCATCGTATCCGAGCACGGCCACCGCATCGCGTCCCGGCACGCGATCCTCTTCGGCGGAAAACCCCCGTCCGAGCGCGGACACGACGCCCATAGCCTGGAAGAAATTCCCGCTCACGGTCAGCGCGAGTTTCAATTGCGGCAATGCATCGGCCTTTTCAGCCAGGCCGACGGGTGTGTACGCGAACGCCGTCAAGCCTTCCAGTGTTCTGCTCTTGTTGCGGAGATCGACGTAATCCGGATAGGAGACCCGGCCCAATGTGCCGATTGGAATATCGGGCGCGGCTTCGCTGATGGTTACAACATTGGCGGGAGCGGGAACCGGCAACGGCCGCAGCAGCAGCGCGTCGGCCAGGCTAAACATGGCCGTGTTTGCGCCGATGCCGAGCGCCAGAGAAAGGACGGCAATAGTGGCGAACCCCGGCGTCCTGAGCAATACTCTGACAGCGTAGCGAATGTCCCCAAATAACATGCAGCCTCCCAAATCAGTGTCGCAACTGGAGTGCCACGCGGAAACATCGGCACTCCATATAGTTTCGGAACGGCAGTCCCATATAGACATATGGAGTTGTCCGAAAGTGGGAC
>DATDHK010000068.1:0-21321 GCA_036521635.1 Bryobacteraceae bacterium
CACTACACCTGGTTTCACTATGCCGAAGCAGGTGCAACCCGCGCGAGCCTGGCCGCAATAACCATCGCCAATGCCGACACTCCGAAGGCCACCGTAACAGCAACTGCTTCCTGCCGTCCGCAGTGGCTGCGAACTACCGCGCAGTGCCCGCCCACTGGAACGGCGCATATGATCCTCGCGGTAACTGACGACGGTTCACCCCGGCTGACGTCTTATCGGCGAATCATCTTGAACGTGCATGCGGGCGATCGGCAATAAGGAGTACAGTGGCAGTACAATAAGAAATGAAGAGTAACACGCCCACCCAACCCCGCAGCCGGCGTTTCCAACTTCGCGCTACTCCTTCCCAGGAGACTCTCATCAAGGTCGCAGCCGAACGTCAGGGCGTCAACGTTACCGACTTCATAATGCGTAGCCCTTGTGAGAAGGCCGAGCAAGCCCTGTCCGACCAGACCCGATTCGTTCTCCCCGCCAAACAATGGAAGGCTTTCCTGGCGGCTCTCGACCGGCCGCCGAAGGACAAACCCCGTCTCCGCCGCTTGTTCAAGGAACCCCATACGGCCTTCCTCAGCGCAAAGTGCCCCGGTGCAAAATGACCATACAGAGAGGTTTTGTAGCCCTGCTCACCGTAATCGTGTGTGCGTCCGCCCAATCTACCGCATTCGAGATACTCAGGGACCAGCGATGGCCGCAAAGAGTGCTGGTGCAAACACTTATCGTCCCGGTGACCTTGTTCGACCATGACAAACTGAGGAGGCTATTTTTGGACTCCTTGGAGACCGACGGCAAGAATTATCCCGTCATGAAGATTGAAGTGTTCACTGATCCCGAAGCGGCCTTGGGCAACTTCAAAGGTAGCACCGATATTGCGTATGACGCATGGCGTCGCATGTTCGACGACTACAAGACTCGCACTCCACAGTCGGCCCAGCTTGTCTCTATTAATGGCAACGCGTCCATGAGGGTTCGTGGTAAGTTGGGCGAGATCTACACGACAGTGCTCTCAGGCCAAGACCCCAACATCCTTGTCATCAAGAGTACGAATCTTCATTTGGCCGATTTCCACGCAAGGACGTTAAGGGTTGGACGTGTTGGTAGGCCAGTATTGGAACTTGCATTCTACTATTGGACGCCCGACCGCTACAACGAATTGACGGTAAAGGAAGCCCTTGACGAGCGTGTCGCAACAACCGGCATACCGGGGGCGAGCGTCAGCGTTGAACCTTCGCCTTGGTTCATCTACCAGGAAGAATTTCCGATTTTGTACCCCTACAGCCTAGTCAAAGAGCCTCCGAACGAACAGGAGTATAACTCGACCTTTCGACCAACGTGCTCAACGGTGTTCGGAAGCCACACGTGCTTCAGTTTTGGCAAGAAACCGGACGACGATATGCCTGGCAAAAGCCGCGGTCCCAAGAACTGACTTGCAATGCCGCTGGAAACACAGTGGGCAAAACGCAGGACGGCGTCACCTGACCACCGGCTCCGCTCACAAGCACGAGAGCCCCGAGCGTATTGCCAAGGGCCTGGCCCATCATCCAATCGGCATCGTGCTCCTTGCTCGACTGGCAGTGGACATTACACAGCAGGGCAGGGGACAAAGCGCTGTTGTTCGATGCCTTGACGAGAATTGAACAGGCCGCGGAAATCGTCGCGGTGCGGGCGGTCATGGTGCACGCCATAGATGATGCGGCCCGCCGATTCTACGAGCACTTCGAATTCGACCCGTCTCCAGCGGACCCGTTCCAATTGCTGCTGCTTCTCAAGGATCTCCGGCGAGCCCTCAAAAAGGCGTAGTTTACCGATCCTTCAGTGGCATCAACACGAGCCCCGCCAACACCGCGGTGGAAACGAGCAACAACACCCCCGCCACATAAGTCCCCGTCCGATCCGTCAAGAATCCCACCATATAAGGCCCCGCAAACCCTCCCAAATTAGCAATCAAATTCACGAACCCAAAACTAGCCGCGGCCGACCGGTCGCTCAACAGCCGCGTCGGCAGCGCCCAATATGGCGGATAGTAACTCATCACGCCCATTCCCGCGATCGCGAAACTTGCCACCACCAGCACCGGCATTCCCCCCGCCCATTGACTCAACCCCAGCCCAATCCCCGCCGCAATCGCCGAGAGCGCCGCGTGCCACTTCCGCTCCCCGGTCCGGTCGGAATGCCACCCCACCAGCAGCATCGCGGGAACCGCGCATAGATAAGGAATCGCCGACACCAGGCTCACCTGCAGCGTACTCAGTCCCGGAAATTTCTGCACCATTTTCGGCAGCCAGATGTTCAAACCATAACCGCTGGTGTTGATCAAAAAATAGGACAGCGCCAAAACCAGCACCAGGGGTTGCCGCAAAGTTTCCAAAATCGGCATGTGCCCGCGCGCGGTCTTTTTGTCGGCTGCTTCCCGCGCAAGCTCCGTAGTAATCCACTCCCGCTCTTCCGCCGCAAGCCAGCGCGCATCCTTCGGCCAGTCGGTCAAATAAAACAGCGTTGCAATCCCGCCGATGAATGCCGGAATGCCTTCCAGAATCAGCAGCCATCTCCAACCCGACAATCCCAGCCAGTGAATGCGCAGCAGCAGCCCCGCGATCGGCGAACCAATGGCGTTGGAAACCGGAATAGCCGCCATGAACATCGCCACAGCCTTCGCGCGATCTTCCTGGCGAAACCAATGCGTGAGATACACCACCACCGCCGGAAAGAAACCTCCCTCGGCCAAACCCAGCAGGAAGCGAATGGCGTTGAACTCGGCCGCGTTGTGAATCAGACCCGTGAAGGCGGCCAGCGATCCCCATACGATCATGATCGTGGCGATCCATTTCCGCGCGCTCCAGGCCTGCGCCAACATTGCCCCGGGAATTTCCAGCAGGCAATATCCAAAGAAGAAAATGCCCGCGCCGAACCCAAAAACTTCATTGGAAAAATGCAGCTCGCGAGTCATGTCCAGACCCGCAAAGCTCACGTTCACGCGATCGATGAACGCCGTCACATACAGCAGGAATAGAAATGGGATCAGCCGCCGCGAAATTTTCCGTCTGGCCGCCGGCCCGCTGCCGCTCACCTGTACGCCGCCCGAATCGCCGCGAAGAAGCATCTCTCGATTCTAACGGCTCCGCGGAATGAAATTACGGAACAAAGCGTCTTCACGATTCGTAACCGCATCATGGTATTCTTTTCAGAGCAGCTACGTCATGTGACGCGCCGGCTCACCCGCGCGCCCCTCTTCACCGCCGTCACATTGTTAACGCTGGCCATCGGCATCGGCGCCAACAGCGCCATCTTCAGCGTCATAAATGGAGTGCTGCTCAAGCCGCTTCCCTATTCCGAGCCTGACCGCATCGTCGGCGTGTGGCACACCGCCCCTGGCCTCGGCTTCAAACAACTGAACGCGTCCCCCTCCACTTACTTCACTTACCGCGAAGAGAATCGCGTCTTCGAAGAATCCGGCGTCTGGAACGGCGATTCCGACACCATCACCGGCGTAGGCGAACCGGAGCAGGTGGACGCCCTCAACGTTACTTATGGCATATTGCCGGTTCTTCGCGTACAACCGGTGGTCGGCCGCGCCTTCACTGAAAAAGACGACGCGCCCGGCAGCCCGGAAACGGTGATGTTGAGCTACGCGTACTGGCAGCGCAAATTTGGCGGCGATCCGCACGCTGTCGGCAAACGGCTGGTCGTAGATGGCAAGGCCAAAGACATCATCGGCGTCCTGCCTCAGAGCTTCCATTTCCTGAATCAGCATCCCGCCGTTCTCCTTCCGCTGCGCTTCAACCGCGCCACGGTATTCGTCGGAAACTTCAGCTATCAAGGACTAGCCCGTCTGAAACCGGGCGTCACCGTTGCCCAAGCCAACGCGGACGTCGCGCGCATGCTCCCGATGATGGTGACGCGCTTCAAGCTTCCCCCGGGCTTCAGTCTTCAAATGTTTGAGCAAGCCCGCATCGGTCCCAACATCCACCTGTTCAAAGAGGATGTTGTCGGCGACGTGGGCAAAGTCCTGTGGGTGTTGATGGCCACCGTTGGTATTGTTCTGTTCATCGCCTGCGCGAATGTAGCTAATTTGTTTTTGGTGCGCGCAGAGGGCCGCCAGCAGGAACTCGCCATTCGCGCGGCCCTCGGCGCCGGATGGGGCAAACTCGCTCGCGAGCTGTTGAGCGAAAGTGTGACGCTCGGAATTGCGGGCGGCGCTCTCGGCGTTGCGCTCGCGTACGCCGGACTCCAGCTCCTGGTCGCGCTTGGCCCCACCAGTCTTCCACGGCTCGACGAAATCGCGATTGATCCCGGAGTGTTGCTGTTCACCTTCGGCATTTCCGTGTTCGCGGGAATTCTATTCGGCCTGATTCCCGTATTCAAATATGCCGGCGCGTCGCTGGGAACTTCTTTGCGCGAAGGCGGACGCACATTGAGCGAAGGCCGCGAGCGTCTGCGCGCCCGCAACCTCCTCGTAGTCGTTCAAGTGGCTCTCGCACTGGTGTTGCTGGTCAGCTCCGGCCTCATGATTCGCACCTTCCAAGCGATGCGAAAGGTCCAACCCGGATTCACTCGGCCGGCGGAAGTGATGACCCTTCGTCTCTCGATACCCGAGGCGCAATTCCCCGATCCCGAGCGTGTCCTTCGAACCCACCAGCAAATTCTCGAACGAATTCAGCAACTGCCCGGCGTCACTTCCATCGGGCTCACCACCGCCGTCACCATGGATAGAAACAACAGCAACGATCCGATATTTCTAGAAGATTTTCCCTCTCCAGAGGGACAAATCCCGCCCATGCGCCGCTTCAAATGGGTTTCGCCCGGACTGTTCCACGCGATGGGAAGTCCCCTGATAGCCGGCCGCGACGTCAACTGGACCGACACCTACAACGCCGCCCCAGTCGCCTTGATCTCTGAAAATTTCGCGCGGCATTATTGGAAAGATCCCGCCAAAGCCATCGGCCGGCGAATTCGGGAAACGCCGAAAGATCCGTGGCGCGAGGTCATCGGCGTGGTGGGTGACGAGCGCGACGACGGCGTCGATCAAAAGGCCCCGGAAGTGGTCTATTGGCCGATGTTGATGAAACAGTTTTGGGCCGAGCCGGTGGTGGTGCGCCGCACCATGGCCTACGCAATTCGCAGCACGCGGACCGAATCCCAGAGCTTCCTGAAAGAAATTCGCGAAGCGGTGTGGGCCGTCAACGGCAATCTGCCGCTCGCGGACGTAAGATCGCTGAAGGAAATCTACGAGCGATCCATGGCGCGGACCTCCTTCACTCTGCTCATGCTGGCCATCGCCGCCGGCATGGCGCTTCTGCTGGGCGTAGTAGGAATCTACGGCGTAATTTCTTATTCAGTCTCGCAACGCACGCGCGAAATCGGCATCCGCATGGCCCTCGGAGCGCAGCAGGAACACGTGAGCCGAATGTTCCTCCGCCACGGACTGGTGTTGACCGGTATCGGAATCGCAATCGGCCTGGGCGCGGCCGTCGGACTCACCCGCCTCATGTCAACTTTGCTATTCGAAGTGAGCCCGCTGGACCCGGTCACCTACGCCGCCGTCGCATTGGGATTGATAACGGCAGCGCTACTGGCAAGCTACCTCCCGGCCCGCCGCGCGACCACCATCAATCCGGTGCAAGCCTTGAAGTCGGAGTAATTTCCCGTTAATCCCGGCGGGACACGGTCATTACCGGTCAAATCATCCGATTAAATCGCTTTTGCTAGTCTTTAGAGTGTGAATGTGATAGACTCCACGGATCATGTCGGACACTTCTTGGCTTCCCACCAACCAAAGCAAGGTTGGCGACTTCACCGTTTTATGCTCGGATACAACCGCGGTCGATAAAAAACTCCGGAAACTGTCAGCCGGCCCCAAGCGCAAAGGAATAACCGTGCAGGGCCACATCGCCGGAGAGCCGGCCAGAATCCAAAGTTGCTGGTGCTATGAAACTAAGGCGCGGAGCTTAACCGTCCGGACTGACTACAAATTCAAAGGTTTCGGCGTGACCAAGGCTGAGTCCGGCAAGCCGGTCGGCCTTCAATGGAGCGGCTACCAACCCAGTCCTGAAACGAAGGCCGGCTTTCTAGTCAGCAGCTATGCGATCTGCCACGTGGTCTTTCAGGCGCTGCGCCTGAAGCAGAACCTCAATTCGTCCGGGCTCTTGGTGATTTCCGGCGCCACCGGAAGCCTGAAGACCGTGCTGGCGCAGGGTCTGATCCAAATGCGGCTCGAAAAGCTCATGGCGGATTGGGCGCTCGCGCGCGAAACCAAAAGGAAGCCGCATTTGGTGACTTGTGAGGACAACATCGAGTCCTACTTCATCGAGCTTGGGAATCTCCAGTATCTTGAGAAAATCTACAAGCTGGATACCGGCGCCGCCTGCGAGCCTGCTAACCCGTTTCAGCCGGAGACATGGCTGGCGCGCGTGGATATGCCGGACTACACGCCGCGCAAGCTTCATGTGGACACCGACACGTTTGAGGATGCGGTGGATGACGCGCTTCGCATGAAGCCAGCCATTTTCTATGGCGGGGAAATTCGAGACGGGAAAGATTGGAAGCACCTCTACCGCCTGGCCCAATCGCATTTCGTGGTTGTAACCACACATGCGTCCAGCTTGGTAAGCACATTTGGCCTGCTGCAAAACTGCCTGAAGATAAAGACCTCGGCTCAACGCAGCGAGCTGGCCGCCTCGATTCAGGGCGTGGTTCACATGTGGGCCGACGAAATGGTGGAGAGCTTTTCCGTGAATGACGAGAAGAAAGAAAGGAAAGTGCAATTTGTGCTGCCCAGTTGCTGGATCCGGACGCCGGCCGGGATTGCCGGCTACACCTCCGATGGCGTTGCGTCGCTCGTTCCGGAATTTGCCGAGATTTCCGACACGATGGATTCGTTCTGTATTGGACGGGCCGCGTTCGCGGAGGCATTTGGCAACTTTCCAAAAACGTCGCCCGCGGCCCCCGCTCCAACCAGGAAATGGGACCGGGAAAAGGCCAGAAAACCCTGTTCACCGGGCTGCGGTGACGGCAATCTCGAGTCCTATACCAAAAGCGTCGATTCGGATACCAAAAGCGCCGTTTCGGAGCGATGGCAGGTTGGGAAAGACTTCATCGCCAAGCTGATTACAAAAGCGACCAAATGGGATCTCGCGGGAGAGTGAACGGCAATGAATGGAATTCCAAACAAGCCGCACCTTCGTTTTGGCATCCCCGCTCTGGACGATTTGTTTGGGAGCTACAGCCTTTCTCACCGCGCCGACGGAATACCCGTCTCCACGGACAAGGACCAAGCCCGCCTGACGATCATTGGTCCGGCCGGCTCAGGCAAGTCGATTCTGGCGCTTCACCTTGCGTCCAGGTACGCCGCGGATGTGTTTACCCGATGGACCCGCGCCGGCTGCAAAGGAACGCCGCCCAAGGTAATTTATGTATCTACCGATCTGACCCTGGAAAAAGCCCAGGCGATGTGGGAGGCATTCCGGCTGGACCGGCCCAATCTCCGCGAGGTTCCCTTCTACCGTTCCATGACCCCTAGCCTGGCCCAAGAGCCGGCGCCCAAGGACCATGTTTCCTTGAAGGTGGAGCTTTATAACCTGCTCGCGTTCAACGGGCCTGACGAGGACAACAGCCTGGCTGCTTTCTTGCGGGGGCCCGGCGCCGGTCCGCGCCAGCCGGCGGCGGTTCCCCCGCCGGCGCAGCCAACCAGGTGTCAACCTCCGCCGGTGAAGATCGGATTCTTGGACCTGCTGACAACCGGCGTGGGGGACGCCTGGACGTTTGCCAGCCATCTTCTCGCCGCGCTCGACAGCAAGCCCGACAGCAAGCCCGGCAGCGCCTCCAATAGCCAGGATGGCGCGCCTGAGCGGGACCAGTCCCTGATTTTTGTCGACAACGTTGACGGATTTCAGGCGCAGGTTGGAGAAGTCAACGCATTCGGCGAACCGTCTTCGGTGCGGGCCCGCGTGATGCAGACGCTCAAGGCTGCACGGCATCGCGCCCACCTGGTGTTCGTATCCGAGGAGCAGGGCGTTGGCACCGAAACGCTCATCGAGGAGTCCGACGTCGTGGTCCGCCTGCACTTAAAGGAGCAAGGCGGCTACCTGTATAGATCCGTGGAAGTGCAGAAGGCGCGCGCCCAGGCCATTCATCGCGGCGATCACTACCTCCTTTTCCGGACGGGTTCCGGCTCTACCACCGGCATGCAGGAGAACGCCGACGACCCGCGCACCTGCAACGCCTACGTCATGGTCATGCCGTCCTTGCACACCGTCAGCCGTCGAGTGATGAACGAGCCGACCGAGCTCCGCAAGCAGGGTTGGGCGGCTGAATCGCGCCGCGCGGGCTTCGGGTTGAGATACCTGGACGAACTCTGCGGCGGAGCTCCTCCGTATGCCGGCGAGTCGTCCGAGTCGTCCGACAAGAACTTCAGGAACGATCCCAATGGCCTGTGCTACGGGACATTGACGGGGATTATCGGCGATTCCAATACATACAAGTCCGCGCTTGCCCAGAAATTTCTATTGCGGCCCTTCGAGCTTTTCGCCGAAAACATGGACCGCTTGTTTCGCGGCGAGAAACCCGGCTGCGGCGCATCCAAAGGTGGCTCGTTCGACACCCTGAAAAAGGTATGCCGCGCGATCCAAAAAGCCAAGAACGACCGGATGGGAGAGGGAGTGCGCGAGGGAGTCGGCGAACCGCCGGAGGAATTGCAAACCATCCAGAAGCTGAGCGAGCGATTCCAGCAACTGACGGATGAAAAGGATAAGGCCAGGTTGCTGGCGGATGTTCTCATCTATGGGCGGGCGGGGTTTGACGATGTTTGGACCGCCGGCGATGTCGCCAGAAAACTGGCCGGCCTCAACCGCCAGCAGTTGCCGCCCGAGCTGACGCTGCTCTGCGCGCAATGGGCCGGGCACCTGTTATCCAACCGGTTGCGGAGCCTTTTCGAAGAAGAGCGCGTCTCTCCAGATTGGGTGAGGAATGCGTTCCTGAACTTCAAGCAGCGGTCGGCTTGCCGGAAAATTATCGATCTTCTGGAAGCGCCGGCTGAAGTACCGGATCAAATTCCGTGGAGCCTGATTGTAGACCTTGCGGTCGACGAGTGGGGGTTGGAGCGCCCGCCGGGAGTGATTAGCGTCCGCGCCCAGTTTGAGTTCGAGAGCAGCGAACCTCTGAACAATCCCGCGCGCATCGTCGAAAGGGTTGCGGAGGTCTCGAAATTTCGGGATCCGCTCGAGCAGGAACGGTTTCCCTTCGAGGACGCCGCCGACGAGATTCGAAGAGCGTGGGGTTTGCTGCGGCCCTTCGATCTGCTCCGGCTGCATTTGCCGGGAAGCATCGATTGCCTTACAGGCGAGCAGATCGAATGCTTGAAGAAAGAGGAGCCCGGCCAACGGATCCAATTTCTGGATGCAGATGCCGTCACGCGGCTATTAGTCGGTATGTCCATCGCCTGGATCAATACTCAGGTTCATCGCGAGAATGCCACTTTGCAGACTTGGCTCAATAGTATTCCCGGCCTGGGTCCACTAAACGGCGAACTGGACTTGGAGACCTTCTGGAACTCGATCGTCGATTGCCTCGCGGAGGTGGGGACCCAAGCGGATCAGGAGTCTATTGCCAAGTTCGCGCGGCCGCCCGGCGGGACGCCTGCGATGGAGGGCGACGAACCCAATTGGACGAAGGTGCTGCCTCAGATTGTGTTCACGGACAAACCCGGCAAGGAAAATCTCGACTCCGGGGAATTCACGCGTTGGCTTTTTGAGATGAGTCCCAGAACCCATCCGTATGCCTTCTCCAAGGGCGAGAAGGCGTTGCATGACGACGTTCGCGTGCTGGAAGAACCCGGGCCGCACACGGATTGCGACTTCCCGGTGTTCTGTTCGTCGATAGTTGCCCTGACGCTGAACCTGGTCCGCGACCACCGGGTGGAGCTGCGCGGGCACATTGAAGACGAATTGTATTCGCGTCGAAAAGCGGCGGAATCGCTCGAAAGCCTCCAGTGCTGGCTGGAAAAAAATGTGGGACGGAAACCAAACAAGGCGGATTCCGAGGATTCCACGCAGGATACCGAGGAGACCGCGCCGCCTCCCGCGACTACCGCTCCGCCCACCGCAGCCCCGGCGGCAAATATCTGGGATCCCGGCGCCAAGTCCACGCCATGCGTGACGGCAATCTGGAAGTTGGTGGTGGAAGCCAGGAAGCGGAATTTGATCCCCGAATTGTTACGAGATTGCCGGAATGAAGTCGCCAAAATCCAGGGAATCTACTTCGTGGGAACCGCCTCGCCGCTAGATTTGCTGGGCGACGATTTGGTGAGGTTGCAGTTCTGCCGGCTGGTGCTGGAAGCCGCGTCGCGTGAGGGTCTATTGGACGGGCCGGCGGTGCTGGTCACCACCAAGGACGTTCGCCTGGAAACTCTTCGAGACCAGTATTCCGGCTGGATGACGCGATATCTTGACAACCACCGCTACCACCAGCACGCGTCCTCGGTTTTCCTCGACGTTGCCAAGGATCATCTGTTGCAATGGCTGATCGTGCGCCGTCTGGAGATTCACTTTCTCGATCCGGCGGCCGTTTCGTCGATCGTGCGCGTCAACGTCGAGGCCTGCCAGAGGATTGTCTTCGCGCCGGCGGATTCCAGAGGGGTCCCCTGGGCCATTTGGGAAACCGAAATCAACATCCGGCGCCGCTTGGCGGCGGGCATCCGGCTCGCCGTAGACGGTCTGGCCGCATTGCGTCAGACTTACCCCAACGTCCTTGCCGATCCGCTTTTCCTGCCGGCTTTCAAGTTTTACGTGAGCCGCGAGAATCTGACGGCCATCGTCGTGGCCTCTCAAAAGGGCCGTCCGGACGAGGCCGGCGACGACAAGTTCGAGCGCCAGACGGTGGACCTGTTCCTCAATCAAATCCGCATCTGGCGCGTGCTGTTCTTCGGCGAATTGCGCGTGGCGCTTTCGGTAATCCCGCCCTCCCTGGACCATGGAAAAGCCCGCGTCCGCGAATTGGCCATGCTGCCCCATGGCGAACTTGACATCGCGCCCCATTTCGAGTTGTACAAGAATCTGGAGAAGGGGCAGCCGGAAGCGGTCGCGCTGGAACTGCGGTTGACGGGCGGCGCGAAGATGCTTCCCATGTATCAAAATCTGCTCGATGCGGTCCTCACCCAGACCTTCCCCACCACCGTCTCCACGCCGAAGCCCCCGGTTGTGCAGGCCGATTTGGCCTCGCATTGGATTGGCCAGCGCCGCGACTTCGGACGCTTGCATCGCGAGAGCCATCTGGACCATACGCTGTTGCTTCAGGTGGACGAGTATTGGTCCTTCGGGCGCTCCGACGCCTTCCGTCCCCAGGCCGGCTATCTGCATTCGAAGTGTACCGACGTACCGGGGTTTCACCGTACCGATCCGTTGGAAGTGTTTCAGCGGACGCTGGCCGATTTCCCAAACGGCGACGAGCGCACCCGCTTCAACGGATTTCATTGGGAGGCTTACGCCCCCCCCAGCCAAGAGAGCCGCAGACGGCAGAAAGAGTACAAGCATACCGATCGGATTCCATTCATGTGGGACTTCGGATTCCTGCTTTGCGATGGCCACGCCTGGAAAAAAGAAAGCGGTCTCCGCCTGTCGATCTTAAACGACAACTATAAGGAGGAGATCAAAGACCATTTCAAGGATGGGGTCAACGTGGGCCACGTATGGGAAAGCCTGACTCGATTGCAGGCGGGAAAAGAGGCTGCGGCCCCGAACACAGCCAAACCCGGCGTGCCGCTGAATTCCTGGCGTGTGGTTCTGGAGGCCGCCGTGGAAGTGGGGGCCCGGCAGACCATGGGGGGCCTCAACCCCGCGCCGGCATTGGATTTGACCATGGCCGGAGGCGAATCTTTGGTCTGCCTCATTCTGGAAATGTGGGCTTCCGAGGTCTACCAAAAATATCTCACGCCCGATTACGACGGTTTGATGCGGCCCTACTTCGAGCGCTTCACCAAGCGTTCCTGGCTCTCCAACCCCACCCAAGGAATCATCGGGCTGATTGCCGAGCCGCCCGGACGCGGCGCCAGTTTAAAACAGATTTTTACCAAGGCCCTGTCCCAGGGCAGGCTTCCAAAACTGCTCCGGCATTCTCTGGAATTGTATAAGGTTCTAATCCTGCTCCGGGAAGCGTTCAACGCGGCTTCCGTGGTTCCGGGCGGCGATCAGTTTCAGTTCAAGGCCCGGCCGGTGAACCCCGATGCCATTTGCGCGCGCCACTGGTACGCCAGCGCGTGCGACTTTCTGGAAGGAATATCGGACGTGCAGCGCTATGAGCCGGTGCGCTTGCCGGGGCACTTCAGCGTGCGCGGCGATTCGTACCTGGCGGTGGCGCGCGGCAGCCAGTCCAGCCTGTTGGCGGACCGCGCGCTGGACCTGTTGTCCAGCCGCCGCGGCAATCATGAAAGGTTGAGATTTGGTTTGGGGCTGCCGGTCCGGGACGTCGCGAATCGGGAAACCGGAGCGAAAATGCGGACCCGGTTGCCGGTGGTCGATACCCTTGGACGCCGAACCTGGGTCGGATACCAGGATCTCAAGAAGATCGGAGCGGACGATAAAAAACCGGAATGGGACGAAAATGGTTTCCACTGGCTCTGGCGGTCGACGCTGGGCGACTACGACGCGCAGGCGCGCGCTCTGCATGCGGGCATCTATCGCATCATGGAGTGGTGGAAAGACCTCCGTGTGCTGCGCAGCCACAATTGGAAATCCGGATTCGATTTGTACGATGCCCTAAACCAGTACTACCTGGCGGACGAAGAGGGCCAACGGAAATTATTTGAAAAGAATTTCCAAATTTACAGCCTGTGGGAATTCCCCGAGATTTGCGACGAACTCGTGGACCGGTTGAGGCACGCAACCCCGCGAAACCTCTGACCGCCACCCGCTGAATGCGGTGACAGCCGACTCTTTCACCAATTCTTTTAGCCTCGGCGGGCTTCGCGCACGAGACCCTCGCGCACGAGCATTTTTTAGGAGAATCTGGTAGCCGCCGCGCTTCCCTCAGCAATGTACTTTTCTTTGAGGTGAGACAATTAGACAACAGAGGTTCAGTCTGAAAGTTCGCGATGTGATAAGAGCAATCGAAAACGACGGGTGGTATTTCATCCGCGCTCGTGGCAGTCATCGCCAATACAAACATCCGGCAAAGAGAGGACGAGGTCACCGTGCCGGGCCATGCCGGGGACGACGTCCATCCTGATACTCTAAAGAGTATTCTGCTTCAGGCTGGACTCAAGGGAAGACTATGAAGAGGTACGCGATCATCATCGAACACGGCGAAGACAATCTTTCCGCCTATGTTCCCGATTTGCCCGGATGCATCACCACCGGTCGAACCGTCGAAGAGATCGAACGCAATATCCGGGAAGCGATCGAATTACATCTTGAGGGTTTGCGTGAAGATGGCGAAGCCATACCCGAGCCACAAACCGAAGTCACTTATGTCGAACTGCAAGGAGTCGGTTGACCGCTAGCGGAAGCGCGGGCTGAAGAGCGGGTCCGTATCCTCCGACATCAGGACCCATAGCGCGTACATTCCGATCCCCGTTCCAATCGGGAAATTTATCAATTCCAAAATCGCGATCACCGTGCCGGCCGTGCGCGACCACGGACGCACGTAAAGCAGTCCGATCCCCACCACGATGGCCGGCGCCGCCAGAATCAGCAGCAGCCACATCCACCCCGTGACCACGAAGCCGATCAATTGGCCGTACGCGGTGACGGACGCCGGACCCGCCAGCAAAAAAAACACCAGGCTGGCGATCCCGCCAAAGCCGCCGGCCAATATGAACAATAGCCCCAGAACTTTGACGTGGTTGTCCAATTACCAGTCAACCTCGATCTCGTAGTTGTCGGCTCCCTCGCCTGAATCCGTGATCTCAAAAACCAACCGGTAGTGATTCGTCTGCGAGGGATATTCTACGATCTCGACGCGCCCGCGCCCAACTAATTTCTTGACCACTGGCTGCAGGTCCGAGCGGCTCGGAATCGGCCGTATGAACTCCACGTGCTCGCCTTTTATCGGCTTGCCCTCGACCACTTCCGAAAATGCCGACCCGCTTTGCAGCGCCACTCGAACGCGGCCCTCCACCGCTCCGCTCCATACCAAACCCCGCTCGGCGGCGGCGATTTGAGGCAATTGTTTTCCGGTGGGCCGCCCCCAACTCAGAGTGAACGAATACTCGCCCGATCCGCTCTGAGGATCGCGAATGGAGACGCGCGCCGTATAGTTGTTCGATTGCCGCGGCTGCTCCACCAGCCGAATTTGTCCTCGCCCCAGCGCCCCTTCCAGACTCACTTCCACGTCTTTGTTCGGCAGCGGCTTTGAAAACTTGAAGCTCTCGTCCTTTACCGGCGCGCCCTGCGTGGCCTTCGCTTCGCACGTTTTGCCCCGGCAACTGATCAGCGCTTCGTCGTCCACTTTTCCCGCCCAGACAAGCTGGTCGCTCCGGGCCGGCGAGTGCGCTCCCTCAAAAAATCGGTTCGAAGCGTCCCAATACAATGCGATCGAGTAGAACCCGGCGCCGGACTGCCGGTCCTCAATCGAAACCGCGGCCGTGTAACCGTTCTCCAGCCGCGGCTGATCGATGATATGCACGTAGCCTCGGCCCTGCCTGACTTCGAGCCGCAGGTCCTGCCGTGTCTGCGGAAGCCGGTCGTAAAACTTGAACGTCTGGTTCGCCACCGGCGCGCCTTCCTGCACCTTGACGTCCACCACGTTATCCCGCAAGTAGAGCACGTCGATGCCGTCCACATCGCCTTGCCAGATGAATTGCGGCCGATCCTGCGCGCAGAGGATCCACGGGAACAGTACAACTGTGAAGAATTTCACCGAACTTCCATTGTACCGGTAGTGCGCCGGATACGGTAGAATGTTGAGGTCAGTTGGACTAATGTTCATTGCATCGGGTCTACCGGCCATCGTTCTTGCTACGTCGGCGAATCAGATCGTTCGCCTGATGTTCGACGACACCTTCGCCGGGGTCCATCACCTCGACTTTTTCGACTGGGCGCTGCTCACGCCTTATTTCCTGCTGCTGGTGGTTCTGTCGTGCTACGGATGTCATCGCTACGAAATGATCCGCCGCTACTTCAAGCACAAGAAAGATATTCCCAAGGCGTCGGCGGTGCATTTCGAAACGCTCCCGCGCGTGACCATTCAGCTTCCGCTTTACAACGAGCGCTACGTGGTGGAACGTCTTATCGAAGAAACTGCCAAGATGGATTATCCGAAACATCTGCTGCAGATCCAGGTGCTGGACGATTCCACCGACGACACGCATCCCTTCACCGAAGCGCTGGTGCGCGAATATCAGGCGGCCGGCGTACCCATCGAGTACCGGCATCGCACCAATCGTCATGGCTTTAAGGCGGGCGCGTTGCAGGAGGGCATGCAGACCGCGACCGGCGAGCTGATCGCGATCTTCGACGCCGACTTCCTGCCGCCGCGCGATTTCCTGATGCGCACCGTCCATTTCTTCACCGATCCCAAAATCGGCGTGGTGCAAACGCGCTGGAGTTATCTGAACCGGCATTACAACCTGCTGACGGAAGTAGAAGCCATGTTGCTGGACGGGCACTTCGTCATCGAGCACGGCGCGCGTTTCGGCAGCGGATTGTTTTTCAACTTCAACGGCACCGCCGGAATCCTGCGCGCCTCGATGATCGAAGACGCGGGCGGCTGGCAGCACGACACCCTGACCGAGGATTCCGATCTCAGTTACCGCGCGCAGCTCAAGGGCTGGCGCTTCATCTACGTCCCGAGCGTGGATTGTCCTTCCGAACTCCCGGTCGACACCTACGGATTCCAGGTGCAGCAGTCGCGCTGGGCCAAGGGGCTGACGCAGGTCGCCATCAAATTGCTGCCGACTATTCTGCGATCCAAGCTTCCGTTGCGGGTGAAGGCCGAAGCCTTCTTTCACCTGACGCCGAACATTTCTTACCCGCTGATGCTGATCGTTTCGGCGCTGATGCTGCCGGTGATGATCGTCCGCTTTTACATGGGCTGGTTCCAGATGCTGACCATCGATCTGCCCCTGATCGCGGCGTCTTTCTGGTCGATCTCCGCGTTCTATCTTCTGGCTCAGCACGAGCTTTTTCCGAAAAACTGGAAGCGCGCGCTGGTCCTGATGCCGGTGCTGATGGCGGCCGGCGTCGCGCTTACGGTGATCAACACCAAGGCTGTGATCGAAGCCGTGCTCGGCATTCAAACCAGTTTTGCCCGCACGCCGAAATATGCGATCGGCGACCGCAAGGTCAAGATTGAAAGCTCGCAGTACCGCCGCCGCAGCGGCTGGCTGCCCTACGCCGAGTTGGCCATCGGCAGCTATTTCGTTTTCATGGTGGCGTTCGCCATCGAGACCTGGAATTTCCCGGCGATTCCGTTCCTGCTGCTGTTCGTCGGCGGATATTACTGGGCCGGCATCACCACGCTGTACCAGGAATATCAGGGCCGCCTGCGCTGGAAGCGCGAGCGGGAATTGGCCCTCGAAAAAACCACCGCGTAGCATATTCAATTTCTTTCGCTCCCCGCCAATAATTTCCTCAGTTCGTAGTGGCCTTCCATTAGCCGGTCGATTTTTTCATGCAGGTAGGCGATCTTCGTTTCGGTGTTGATGCTGGTTTCAAATTCAATGTCGGAGCGGATGCGGTCCCGCGCCCGCTGCCGGTTTTGACTGGCCAATACGAACAGCGTGAGGAAGATTGCCTCCATCGATATGCACACGGACATGAACCCGAACGGATAGGGATCGAAGACCCTGAGTACGCCGAACAGGCTCAGGTTAATCCCGATCCAGGTTGCGAAGAACAAGATGTGAACCAGAGTCGAAGACAGGTTGCCCACCAGGGCGGGCACCGCGTCCGCGATCCGGGTGGGAATGTCGGACTGCTCGTCCGCCACGTCGTTGACATTGCGCGTGACGGTGCGCCGGATCACGTCGTCGCTCTTCCGCAGCCGCCTGGCAATCACACTCAGCAGGTTCAAAGCGGCGGGCGTGTATAGCCGCAGGTAGTCTTCAAAATGGGCGCGATCCAGCCGCAAAAGCTCCACGTTGCCGATCGCCGAGACCCACGCCGTTCGAGGCCCGTTATCGATCAAGGACACCTCTCCAAAGATGTCGCCCGGCTTGGAAGTTTCGAGCACGATCTTTTCCCCTTGATCGTTCTTGATAAATATTTCGACCTCGCCCGAGCGGATAATATAAAGCGCATTCCCCGGATCGCCGTAACTGAAGATGCTCTCGCCGGGCGAAAAGGCGAGCAAGTCGATGCGCTCCGCCAGCGCGGATCGTTCCCCCTCGCCAAGCTCGCGCAGGTGGGCGACCTCTTGCAATATGGATGGATCGGTGGGCATGGCACCACACTACAACAGACGGGAGCGCGGGGAAAGAATACGAGGAACACGAGGAACACGAGGAACACCGAGGCGATCATTCGTACTTCGGAGCCAGTATTGGATCCACAAGACTTGCACGGTGCGCCGGGCCGATTTTCAATCGGCGGCAGGTTGCCAACTTGCCCCACAATGATGATACTGTCTGGAACATGAAGAAAATATTTCTGCCGATCTTCATCTTCCAAGTTCTCATTGCCCAGGATCAAACTGCCAAGCCCGAGACGCCTGAGCGGCACGAATTCGTGATTTCGAATTTCCGCACCGAGAGCGGGGTGACGCTGCCCGAGGCGCACGTCGGGTATGGAACCTACGGCAAGTTGAATGCCGCGAAGAATAATGCCGTGCTGCTTCCGTCGCACTATATGGCGACTTTCCGGGGTTATGAGTGGCTGATGGGGCCGGGCAAGGCGCTGGATACCTCGCAGCTTTTTTTGGTCGCGACCGAGTTGTTTGGCAACGGGCGGTCTTCCTCGCCGAGCAATACTCCGGAGCCGTACCATGGCCCTCGCTTTCCGGTGATGACCATACGCGACAACGTGGAGGCGGTCCATCGGCTGCTCACGGAAGATCTGAAGATCACGCACCTGCGGGCGGTGGTCGGCTTTTCGATGGGTGCGCAGCAAGCGTTCCAATGGGCGGTCAGTTATCCTACTTTCGCCGATCGAATCGTGGCGACTTCCGGGACGGCGAAAACGTATCCGCACGGATTCGTGCGCCTGGAAGGACAGATCGCGGCGATCACGGCCGACGCCGCGTTCCAGGGCGGCGATTACACGGCGCCGCCGGTGAAGGGTTTGTCGGCTTTCGGGATGGTGTGGGCGGGCTGGCTCTACTCGCAGGAATGGTGGCGGCGGGAGTTGTGGCGCACGAACACGCCGGCCGGCACCACGTTCGAGCAAGTGGTGGACAGATTCCGGACGCGCTTCATTCCCGGCGCGGACGCCAACGATATTATTCTGCAGATGCGAACTTGGGAGCGGCACGATGTTGGCGGCGCGGCGTTCGGTGGAGACGTCGAGCGTGCGCTTCGCTCCATCAAGGTTCCGTTGCTGTACATGCCGTCGGAAACCGATCTCTACTTTCCCATTGGCGATGCGCGCTATGAGGCCGCGTTTATTCCGGGAGTTTCGCTGACGCCGATTGCATCGCTGTGGGGGCACACCGCGGGGGCGGCCAGCAATCCGGCGGATGGGAAATTTTTGAATGAGACGATTGGGCGATTTTTGGGTGCGCGATAGGTTGATGGGGTTATGCCGCGCCACCCTTTCCCTTCAGGTTGCGCGTGAGCCCGATCACCGCGCTGCTGGCGGTGCCGAGCGCAGTCAGGTATCCGATGCCGAGCTGGAAAATATCCTGCTGAGCGTAGATCAGCCAGGCCCCGACCATCATCAAGCCCGTGCCCAGCGCCAATTTCACGGCGCTCCAGGCGCTGTTGCCTTCTTCTTGTTCCCATTTGGCGACTTCTTCCGGCCGCTCCGCATTATGCACGAAGCGGCGCAGGCTGTCGTTCATCAGTCGATAGCCCGAGCCCCTGTGGATAATGCCGCGCCGCTGCAATTGCTGGATGGCGCGTTGGTTTTTAGGATTCACCCATCCGTCCATCGCCAGTTGATAGAGGACCATGCGCTCCTCTTTCGTGCAGGTGGACCATAGCACCCGGTAATAGCTGTCGGCGCGGTCGAGCAGCACATCCACGAATTGCCCCTTGGACAGGCCGGCGTCTTCATGGTGCGCCTGGAGCATGCCCAGGCCGATGCTGCGCAGCCGCGGCGTGTGACGGCATTCGCCGCGGATCATCTCCACCAGCCGGGCGCCGCCATTGTGGTTTTGCCCGGCGAGCGCGAGCTGAAAGCGCTCGTCGGAGGCGCTGGGCGATTGGACCTTCTCGAATCCGTTGAACACATCCGCCCAACGATCCAGAAACTGAAGGGGCGACTTGGGGCCGGTGCCGTTGGCGGTTGCCGCGCCCGCCTCGGCGGAGGACAGGTAGAACAACGGATCCACGGCGGAATGCAGAATCACGTTCTTCCTGGCCACGTAGCGGAGCTGCTCCAAAAGCTGAAGCTTGCACAGGGACGTTTCGGGATTGTCGAGATCGAACTCAAAATTATCGACCCTGGTGGCCGGCGCTGACAGTGGGGGCAGCTTCCAGTTGCCGCTGGTGGCCATCTGTTCCACGTCGAGCACGTCCGCCTCCGACGAGACGGGGAGTAAAGTATCTTCGCCGGAATCGGAATCGCCGATGATCAGCAGGTTGCGCACACCCATCTGGCACGGTCCGCCGGCTGCGAGCGGCGGCGCGTCTTCCAAGTCCGTCAGGAAGACTTTCCGGATTACATACTGGAGCCACAGGGCCAGCAGGACTCCCAACAGCGCCATCAAGGTCATCGTCTGCGTGGTCAGTTGCCACAGCGGGTAGACGCCAAGAAGTTCCTCTTGCGACGGATTCTTCAACCAGAGCAGCTCATCGTCTCCGTCCTGCGCCGATTCCCATCCGTCCGAATTCGACCGGGCGATTTCACGAAGCTCCGCCCCCAGCCGGTTGCTGGGAAAGACACCGCTGGACTGCGCGATAAACGGCTGCAACCAACTCACGTCGGGTTGAGAGCGCTTCGGCGGCTCTGCCTCGTTCCGCTGCGTTGCCTCCGGCTTGGGATAGAAACCGGTGGCCAGGGGGATGAACTGCTGCAACCAACTCATGTGGGATACGAGGCGCTTCGGCTCTACCTCGGGCTGCTGTGGCGGCTTGGGATAGAAGACGGCGTTGTCATAGCGGTCCCACTCCGGCTGGCCGGGGTCTTCCATCCGGCGGTTCAATTTGTCCGCCGGATTGACTTCCTGAGAGCGGCGGACGATCTTGTCGCGGCGGTTCAATTGGGCATTTTGGAGCACCAGACGGTTCACCGTGTCGTAGGAGATCCGGAACAGACCGAAACAGGGCAACACAACCACCACGGCCACCAGCGACAGCACCATTGCCAGATACGCGTACTGGAGCTTGATTCGCCGGCCCAGCCAGCACAGCCCCTTCTCAATATCGGGGATCGAGGCGACAACGTAAAGCGCCGCCACGGCCAGCAACGGAGTGGGGCCTGCGACCACAACGATCACCATCGCCACCAGCGCCTTCGACAGCGTGCCGCACAAGGGGTTGGACGGCTTGAGACAAAACAGAACCATGACGGCGGACATCGCCAGGATATCGAACAGGGTTTCATCCATCCGCAGGGAGGACAGGCGCATCGCGAACACCAGCGTCATGCAAAGACTGGCCGCCATGAGGTCCACATATTTCGGAATGTCGGCGCGGGAGGGCCACAAGCTCTCCAGCGGATAGTCTCCCGGACGGAAGACGCAGACCGCCAATCCCACCAGGAAGGGAATGCTGAAGAGCCCGGCGAGCAAAGCGAACACGAGAAAGCACGCGACATTGACGGTGCTGAAATAGTTGGCGTCCCGGAAGACGACCAAGGCGGGCGCAGGGTCCGCCAGATAGGGTAAGGGCTTGACGAACATCTGGTGCCGCCGGCCCATGTAATCGATTTGCAGATGATCTTGGAGCGAGTTGCGGACCAGGGCCGCGAGCGACGGGTCCTGGCCGGACTCCTTGAAAAAATCCTCGATTCCGCTGCGCGCGGCGATGGAGTGGATCTGAGCGATTCCTTCGCGGTTCACGATGGCGAAGCCGAAGCCCGCCGGGAGCATTGGGTCCACCAGCGATTTGAACCTGCTGGCCATCACTTGGACAGGCAGGTTACAGCGAGCGCCGGGCAGATCGTTCCACGTTTTGGGCGCGTGGTAGGGCTTAGCCAGTATCGTGAGCAGCGCCCCGGTATTTTTGGAGTACACCGAATCGAAGCGAAATTTGCAATCGCTTTTACACAGGCCGCCGTTGACGATTCCTTCCGTGTCCAC
>DATDHK010000069.1:0-9104 GCA_036521635.1 Bryobacteraceae bacterium
ACAGCCCCACGCCGTTCCCAAAGTACGATCCCAATCACGAAAGTGGCAAATGCAAGCGCCTTGAAACCCAACCTGGAGTAGTTGTCTCCGGGAGAGAATTCCTTCACGAAATCCAGCGTGAAAGGTTGCACGAAAGCTAGAATCGTAGTGGTCCAGGGATAAGGGTTCATCCTTGCCTTGTCCGCGCCTTTGACAGCTAGGGTGATAGAAGTCGTGAACCCTGTTGCGACAAATACTGTGACACCTGTCCACACGATCCACGGTGCGAACGTCGTTGCCGCCGCTCCGCCAACTATGATTCTCTCCGTGGTTGCGATTGTGCTGCCGATAACGGGGATCACCCACCTTAGGAGTTGCGCGAGCGCTAAAATCAGCGCTACGCCGCCTAGAGCGTATGCAACAATTTGAAGCGGGCTTGGGTGATCGTCCGACATTCTCAAATTCTATAACGTGATGCCGCCGTCCACGGACAACACCTGGCCGGTTACGTAGTTGTCCGGCTCTAGAAAAAATCGGACGGCGCGCGCTACGTCCGCGGCTGTGCCGTAACGCGAGATTGTGCCGTCCTGCAAATAGCGATCGTATTTGCCCGACGCGATGCTCGCCTCCGCCATTCCCGCCGCCATCACGCCCGGGGCGATCACGTTGACTCGAATGTTCACCGGCCCGCGGCACTCCTTGGCCAGGATGCGCGCGGCATGCAGCAGGGCCGCTTTCTCGCCGGCGTACGCGGTGGACCCTGGAAATAGCGCGACCGCCTGCATCGTGGAAAACAAAACGATCGACCCTTGCATCGCCCGCGACTTCATGCGCTCGGCCGCTTCGCGCGCCAGCATGATCGGACCTTCGTAGTTCACCGTATGAGAAAGCTGCATGGCCTCCTCGACCGGCCCACGCGCCGGATTCCCCGCGAACACAACCAATCCGTACAGCTTCGGAACGCCGTCCAGCAGCCACTTGCGATCGCCTGCCTTGGTGATATCGGCGCGCAATCCGCGATGCCGGGAGTTGATCACCACGTGTGCGCCTTCGGCTTCGAGTAGCGCAGCCGTCGCCGATCCCAAGCCGCCCGCTCCGCCCGACAGCAGAATTTCCAGCCCGCTAATGGGCAACGTCCGCCGCCTCTCGCGCCACGTATCCGAAACCTACTACCGCCAGGAAGAGGGTCAGCACTTCGCTGTCGCCGAGGTTGTACTCCAGGAACCCTTCCGCGAGAATCGCCAGGATCGCGGCAATGGCGCCATGCAGCACGAAGCGCGCTTCGGCGTTCGCCAATTTGCCGCGCAACGCCGTTGCGAAATCCCAAAGAATCTTTCCGATCATCCACAGCAGCACCAGCAGGGTGGGGATGCCGCGCTCCGCCGCATATTGCAGATAGATATTGTGCAGGTGCGAATACCAACCTTCCGGCAAGGGCTTGGAGATGTCGGCGGGCACGTATTTGTCGAATTCTTCGCGGGGCTTCATAACTTCCGGACCCAAGCCCAGCAGCGGATGCGCTCGTATCATCTCGATGCCGGTTCGCCGCAGAATCATGCGATGTTTGTTGGAATCGGTTTCACCATGTGGCTGGATGATTGACGTTACCCGCTCCTTCAGCACCTGCGGAGCAACTAGAAAAGCCAGCACCGCTATCACCGGGACAGCGGCCACCAGCCACTTGTGCCAGAACCAGAGTAGATACACCAGCCCTACCGGGAAGCCGAGCAGGAAAATGCTGCGCGTCATTCCCAACACCAGCGAAAGGCTCAGCACGGCGGCGCAAAACCATCCAAAGGATTTCCAGCGCCGCTCCATCGAGAAAAACAGCAACGCCAGTAGAAGCAACAGGACGATCATTTCTTCGCCGCCGAAGGTCATCCAGTGGCTCATGAATCCGGTGATGCGCCGGCCGATATAGAAATCGTAGAAGCTGCGGTCTTGCCCGAGCGAGTCCTGATATTTCTGCCAGAACTGGAACAGGCTGCGAATTGCGGAGAACGTCCCAGCGCCTGCGCATAACAGGGTCACCGTTCGGATTTCGGCTACTTTCCGAAATGTGCTGAACACCAGCAGCAAAGTCAGGAAGACATAGAACTTGCGGATTTGTGAGAGGCCATCGTGAATGTGGCCGGAGGCAAGCCACGAAATAATCGTTCCCGCGACGAAAAGCGCGAGCGGCAGTTTGATGGGCGGAAGGCGCATCGGCTCGGACGAAAGCAGCAGGGCGGCAAACGCCAGGCCCAGTAAGATCTGAGATGGAGCAATCCCAATTAGAATGAAAATAAGCGAGGCGCACGTCAGGTAAAAGGCGGCCCGATCGAGATAAGGTTTCAATCCAGTAGGCTACCAGGGAATGGAGATCTACATTTTCCGGCACGGAATCGCCGAAGAGGGTCACGCGGGCCAGCCCGATGCGGAGCGCGCGCTCACCTCCGATGGCAAGAAAAAGCTGAGGAATGTTTTGCGGACGGTGCATGAGGCGGGCGTCCAGCCGTCGCTGATTCTCACCAGCCCTTATCGCCGGGCTGTCCAAACCGCGCAACTCGCGGCTGAGATTTTGGGTTACAAAGGCGATTTGCTGCGCACCATGGCCTTGGAGCCGGGCTCGCATCCGCGAATGGTCTGGGACGAGATCCGGGTTCACAAGAACGAGCGGCAGGTTTTACTGGCGGGACATGAGCCGCTCTTCAGCTCACTGACCTCGTTTTTGCTGGGTTGCCCTGGTCTGCAGGTTGACTTCAAGAAGGGCGCGATGGTGTGTGTCGAGATCGATCGCTTCGATCCGGAACCGCGCGGGGTGCTGAAGTGGATGCTGACTTCTAAGTTGGCGGGCGGGCAGGTTTAAGGGGCGATTTTGAAGCGAACTGCCACTTTGTGGAGCCGGGCATCGTCGGTCCACAGCCGGCAGTGAGTCAGCAACGCGGAAGTCAGGAGGTGGGCGTCAATCCAGCCGATGCCCTTGCCGAATAGCCGATGCTGCTCGAGGAGGCTCAAGACTTCGTAGTTTTCCGCGGATACGGCGGAAGGCAACTTTACAAGATCGCTCAATATGCTGGACCTGCGGTGAAGACTGCCACAGGCGATTTCGCCGAGCACGAATGGATGCATCAAAACTCGCCGCTCGGTCAAGGCTTGTTGCAGCTTGGCATCCGGTTGGCGGAGGTGGTTTATCCAAACCGAGGTGTCCACGAGAATCATTTAGAGCGTTTGGGACGCCTCCGGGGAGGGATTTGGAGTCCCGGCTGCGTTCCACCCAGTGCCGCCAGCCGCCTTCCTGTTTCCACCGCGATCAGAGATTCGAGCCCGGCGCGGATCAGTGCGGTTTTCTCCTCAATGCCGGTCAATCTCCTGGCTGTCGACACGAGTTCGTCGTCGAGGTTAAGTGTACTGCGCATATGCATTAGTATGCATGATTCGTACATATACGTCAACGCACCGCAATGGTGACGCCCGTTTGGCTCACCGCATTCCCGATTCCTAAAACAACTGGCAGGATGCCCGGCGGCGCCGAACCGGCCGGGACTCGCGCGTTGATCTGCATTAGTCCTGGAAATCCTGGGGCGTGTCCGGCGTAGAGCAATTCGGCCAGGTTTCCACCAATTGTCAAGCTGATGGATTCAATATTCCGGCCTTCACCCGTGGCGTAGAGCACAACGATGTCTCCGCGGGCTACCGGGTTCATGGCTGAATTCGCCGTTCCGTCCGCGTTGTTGGCCGCGGCTTGACCGGTTCCGTTCGATACCGTGAAAATGCCGGGCGCGGCTGCCACAACCTTTGACGAGAAATCGGCCACGGTCGCGCCCCTGGCTTTGATCAGGATCGCGGTGTTCGAGTCCGGCGACAGATCCGAAGGCGCCAGCACATTCAACTGGGCCGGACCCGCATAGAAAAGATTCGCAGTCCGGCCGTCAAAAAATACCTGCGCGCTGGCTGGATCGAATCCGGATCCGAAGATGCTGACGATCTCTCCGGGCGCGATGGCGCCAATGGCCACGCTGGCGGCGTTCACCACGGTGGCGGCGCCGAGAATAGATCCCACCGAGTCCGGCGTCAGCGTGCGAATGCGATTGTTACCGGAGTCGGCCACCCAAATCTTGCCGCTCAGATCGGCCACGAGGTCGGCGGGCGCGTTCAACTGCGCCAATGACGCCAGGCCGCCGTCACCGAAAGATCCGGGCACGCCGGTGCCTGCGATGATGCTCAGCGTTCCTCCTAAGGCCGTCAGGCGCCGGATGCTGTTGGCGCCCATCTCCGCAATCAACAGGTCGCCCTCGCCTGTCAGTACCAGGCCGCGGGGAGAATTCAATCCGTCCAAAACGGTGGTGACGGCGCCCGCCGGTGAGATTTTAGAAATGCGCGTCAACTCGCTCACAAAAACATTTCCGGACTGATCGATCGCGAGCGAGGAAGGCTTCAAGACTTGCGCAACCATGCTGGTGCTTCCGGTGGGCAGCACCTTCACCACGCGATTGTCGCCCGTGTCTGCGACATAAAGGAAGCCATCCGGGGTCATGGTCAAGTACTCCGGGGCGTTGAATCCGGTGGCCAATGTCGAGATATTTCCAGTGGGCGCGATTTTGCGAATGCGATTGTTGCCGGTGTCGGCCACGTACAGATTGTGCTGGGCGTCCAGGGCAACGCTGCGTGGCCCGCTCAACTGCGCGAGGGTTGCCGATCCGCCGTCGCCGCCCGATCCGGCGAGGCCCGTTCCGGCGAAGGTGCTGATGCCGCCGCCGGATGTAATCTTACGAATGCGGTTGTTCAGCGAATCGGCTACGTACCAGTTTCCAAGCTCATCCACCGCGATTCCCGTGGGCGCGTGCAGCCTCGCTGAAGTCGCCGGTCCATTGTCGCCGCCAAAGTATCGCGCGGTTGTGTTTCCCGCAATCGCACTCACAGTCCCGTCAACGGTGATCTTGCGAATCACTTGACCGGTGGTTGCGTAGGCATTGCCGGACGCGTCGAGCGTGACATCCTGCGGAGAGGTAACTCCGGGAATGGAGCGGAATTGCGTGCCGAAATAATTCGCGGCCGCGATATATAATGTGCCGCTTTGATTGATGGCGATTCCGGTTGGACCAGCGATGGTATAGACGGTGCTGATGACGCCGCGATTCACCTTGCGAATCCGATTGTTGCCGCTATCGCAAATGAAGACGTTGCCAATGGTGTCCGATGCGAGGCCGGCGGGCGACTTCAACTGCGCCGCAAACGCCGCGGCGCCATCGCCGGCGAATCCGGCATTGCCTGTTCCCGCGAACGTTGTCAGGGTGCCGCCCGCCGAAAGCCGGTAGACGCGGTTGGCTCCAAAATCCGAAATGTACAGCGTGCCATCGGGATCCAGCGCGATGTTGCGCGGCTGCATAAGCTGCACGCTGACGGCGGGGTTGTTATCGCCATTCGTGCCGGCCGGGATCAGGCCGCCTCCGGCCACGGTCTGAATGGTTCCATTGAGGGATATTTTTCGTATGCGGGCATTGCCCAGGTCGGCGATGAAAAGATTTCCGGCAAGGTCTATGGCGAGTCCATAAGGATGGTCGAGCATGGCCGCGTCGGCAGGGCCGCCGTCGCCCGAGAAGCCTGCCGCGCCGGTACCGGCAATCGTCTGGATATTGCCGTCGAGTGTAATCTTTCTTACGCGGTTGTCGTCGGCGTCGGCAACGTAAAGCGCGCCTTTGTAAACGGCGATTCCCTCGGTTTGGCTCAATATGGCCGCAAGCGCCGGGCCGCCATCTCCAACAAGATCATTGCCTGCAACAGTTTGGATGGAATATGCCTTGGCCGGAGGACCGGGGGCAGCCAAAACGGACCCAAGTCCGGCAAGGCAAAACGACAAAACGAACCCAACTGGGATACGCACGAGTAGTCCTCATAGGCGTAGTGCGGACCGCGACTAGAAAACTCTCACCTTTTTCCGATGAGAAGACGCATGAGGAAGTGGGTTGGAGGGCTTGCGGCGGTGCTGCTTTCGAGCACGGTGCTGGCGCAACCGGCTACCCATCTAAAGGGCTTGCGGCAGAATCGGTCGGGAACGGCATCCGTGCTCGATAGCGCCCCAAAGTCGCGCACACCGGGCAGGTCGCACTTGCTGCTGCAATTCGATGACAATCCCAGTGACGATCAGCTGGCCGATCTCGCAAATCGTGGCGCCAACGTGCTTTCCTACGTTCCCGATTTCACTCTTTCGGTGTCGGCGGGCGACGATATTTCTTTCGACGGATTGAATCTACGCTGGGCCGGGCGGTTGTATCCGGACGAAAGAATCAGCCCCGACTTGTATGGCTTGCTGGCGTCGGGCAACGCGCTCCCGGTGCTGGTTGAGTTTTACCGGGATGTCGATCTCAACGACGCCCGGGCGATCGCCAATGAGACGGGTTTGGTTATTCAGGAGAATCCGGATTTGGTGGCTAACCATCTGTTGCTGTCGGGCTCGGCGGATCAAGTGCTCGCGTTGGCGGCCTGGGACGAGGTTTCGTATATCTTTCCGGTTTCGAGCGATCTGGTGCAAGGAACACCGGTGCAAGGTTGTGCGGGAGCGCTGACTGGCTTCGGCCCGGTAGGCCAGTCGATTCTACTGATGGGCGATGGCTGGGACGGGCCGGGACGCGGCGGCGCGGATCTCAACTACACGTTCGTTCACTTAACGGAGAAGTTGCCGGCGGACTCGGCGAAGGCGGAAATTGTACGCGCGTTTTCTGAGTGGGCCAAGTATGCGAAGCTGACCTTTTCGCCGGTGGACGATAGGAATGCCGGCCGGACGCTGGCCGTTCTGTTTGCCAGCGGGGATCACGGCGATGGTTATCCATTCGATGGGCCATTCGGCATACTCGCCCACACTTTCTATCCGTTCCCCATCAATCGCGAGCCGATCGCGGGGGACATGCATTTCGACGCCGACGAAAACTGGAACATAGGCGCGGGTGTGGACCTGTTCAGCATTGCGCTGCATGAGACGGGCCATGCGTTGGGGCTGGGTCATTCCGATAAGCCGGGGGACGTCATGTATCCCTATTACGGGCGAACCAGCGGATTGACGCAGAATGACATCGACGCTGTTTTGCAATTGTACGCCGCGCAGGTTGTAAAAACGAACCCATTGACGCTGGTGGTTCAGACGCCCGTCAGCCCGACGGCGGCGGCCGCGATCGCGATTAGCGGGACAATCTCCGGCGGGTCCGGTGCGATGAAGGTAACCTGGTCATCGAATCGAGGGGGTTCGGGAACGGCGCAGGGGCTGGCCAATTGGACCATTGCCAGCATTCCGTTGAGTATTGGCGACAATGTCATCACCATCACGGCCGTGGATGTGAAGTTAAACCAGGTTTCGCGCAGCTTGACGGTCACGCGGCAGCCGCCGGCGGCGCCTCAGGGTCCGGATTCCACGCCGCCGTCGCTTTCCATTGTTTCGCCGGCTACCAGCAGTTCGTCGACATCCGCCAGTTCGGTAGTCGTCAGTGGAACGGCTCGCGATAATTTCAAGGTCGCTTTGGTGAGCTGGTCAAGTTCAACGGGAGGATCGGGAATCGCCAGCGGTACGGATAGTTGGGTTACTCCGGCGATTACGTTATACGTCGGGACCACGACGATTACGATCCGGGCTAGCGATGCGGCGGGGAATTCCAGCTGGCGGTCGGTCACTGTTACGCGGCACTGAAGACCAGTTTCAGGTAATCTACGCCGACGAACGACACCTCCTTATAGACGGCAACTTCGCCGCTTGTGTCCTCTTCGCCCCTGATGTCTTGCTGGCGCCATCGACGATTCCGGGAACGCTTGAGATGCGGGAGAATATTAGCAGGATCGGGCATGGACAAGTCCACAATCATAGCCAAGCTGCGGGAACATGAAAGCGAGCTGAAAGCCGCCGGCATCGAGCATCTGTTCCTGCACGGCTCCTACGCGCGGGGGACTGCTATCCGCGAGATGTCGGATGTGGATGTTATAGCGGAGTTCGCTCCCGGACGGCGTCTGTCCCTTCTGGACATGGTCGCCATTGAAAACCGCCTCGGGGACCTGTTGGGTGTCCGCGTGGATCTTTCGCCGGCAAAGGGGCTCAAGGAGCCAGTTGCCGCCCAAGCCTCGCGCGAGGCCGTGCTTGCCTTTTAGGGAACCGACACTTTCCCTGTGAGATATCCTCGATGGCATCGACATGATCGTCCAGTTCGTGCGGGGCATGGATTTGGGAGCGTTCCGGGAAGACCCGACGACGGTTCCCGCGGCCGAGCGCAAGCTTCTGCTCATTAGCGAGGCAGCGACGCGGCTCGGAGAGGATGCGGAGCGTCTGTGCCCCGGCTTGCCGTGGCGCAACATCCGCGGCATTGGTAACTGGCTCCGGCATCGCTATGACCGGGTGGATGTCGAAACGGTGTGGAACACCGTGACTGACGATCTTCCGCCGCTTAAGTCTGGGGTCTTACGAGCGCTGACGCCGCCTCCAGTAAAGCCCCAGGGGGCGGGCTGAAATTCACTCCTGGCGGAGAGCGTTTACCGGATCTACCGTTGTGGCGCGGTAGGCTGGCACGAAGCTTGCGAATAATGCCACTAGCATCAGGATCAACGCGACTAAACTGAATGTCGCGGGATCGGTCGCCTTCACGTTGAATAGCAGGCTTGACAGGAAATTGGTGAGTAAGAGTGAACCCGCCAGTCCGGCCGCGATTCCCGCTAGTGTCAACCATAAACTTTGACCCAGCACCAGGCGCACTACGTCCAGACTTCGCGCGCCCAGCGCCATGCGGATTCCTACTTCATGAGCGCGCTGCGCCACTGTGTAGGACATGATGCCGTAGATTCCAACTGCGGCCAGCAGCAAAGCGGCGCCGGCGAAAATCGCCAGCAGGAACATCGAGAGCCTGCGGCGGGCCATCGATTCCGACACCAGTTCCATCAGCGTGCGGATGCGATACACCGGCTGGTCCGGATCCAGCGCCAGCACCTGACGCTGAACCGCGGCGGCGAGAGTGCGCGGGTCCTGCGACGCGGTATGAATTGCAAGACTCATGGCGCCGAGCGGGAAGGGCGTCTGATCGTAGGGCCAGTACAGTTCTACTCTTGAAGGCGATTCGAGCGTGCGGTAGCGCACGTGGCGCACCACGCCGACAATGTTCATCCATGGATTGCTG
>DATDHK010000070.1:0-6109 GCA_036521635.1 Bryobacteraceae bacterium
CGATAGTCGGCCTTTTGCTTTGGAAGGTCACTGAAGGCCGATTTTACAATCGGCGGCAGGTTGCCAACCTGCCCAACAAAACTTTCATCCAATGGGCGACGGGAGTTATACTACTGTCTTCGAGCCACACCCAAGAGGAGATAGACCATGTCCCTACGTATAAATGATGAAGCCCCCAATTTCACTGCTGAAACCACGCAAGGTCCCATCAACTTCCACGAATGGATCGGCGATGGCTGGGCGATATTGTTCTCTCACCCGAAAGACTTCACTCCCGTTTGCACCACCGAGCTCGGTTACATGGCCGGCCTGGAGCCCGACTTCGCAAAACGAAATTGCAAGATCATCGGGCTGAGCGTGGACCCGGTTACCAGTCACGGAAAATGGGCGGCGGACATAGAAGAGACGCAGGGCCACAAGGTGAACTACCCCATGATCGGCGACCCCGAGCTCAAAATCGCCAAGCTTTATGACATGCTGCCCGCCGACTCCGGGTCCACTTCCGAGGGTCGTACCGCGGCCAATAATGCTACCGTCCGCACGGTGTTCGTGGTCGGTCCCGACAAGAAGATCAAGTTGATGCTGAGCTACCCGATGAGCACGGGCCGCAATTTCGACGAAGTGCTCCGCGTGCTGGATTCGATTCAGCTCACCGGCAAGCACAAGGTCTCGACACCTGTGAACTGGAAGCCGGGCGAGGATGTCATCATCAGCGGGGCGGTATCGGATGAGGAAGCCAAAAAGCAGTATCCGGACGGCTGGAAGGCGCCCAAGCCATATCTTCGGATCGTGCCGCAGCCGAAGTAAGCGCCGCGGCCCGAATAATTGTTATCCTGAAGTTTCCGGGTCAATCTTGTTTCCAGGGAGATCGAATGAAATCGTTTCTTGCGATCGGTGCGTTCACAGTTTCCGCAGCCAGCGTCTTCGCGGCGAGCACCGACGGCGGCAAAGCGCCAACCTTTTCGAAAGAAGTTGCGCCGATTCTGTATAACCGGTGCGTGAGCTGTCACCGGCCGGGCGAAGCGGCGCCTATGGCTCTGCGCGATTACAAGGAAGTCCGGCCGTGGGCCAAGGCCATCAGGCAGCACGTGGCGACTCACACCATGCCGCCCTGGCATGCCGATCCGGCCATTGATAAATTTTCTAACGATCGCCGCCTGACGGACGCCGAAGTGGCAACCATCGTGAAGTGGGTGGACGCGGGAGCTCCCGAGGGTAACTCAGCCGACTTGCCGAAGCTGCCGGAATTCACCGAGGGTTGGGCTTTCGGCAAACCGGACATGGTGCTCGACACCGGTACGGATTATCCGATTCCCGCGCAAGGCGTGGTCGCCTATCAATATTTCAAGGTGGACCCGGGCTTCAAGGAGGACACCTGGATTCAAGCTGCCGAGGCGCGCCCTTCGCAGCGTTCGCAGGTGCATCACATCCTGGTATTCGTGCAGCAAGGCAAAACACGCGCTGTGCGCGGCGGCGAGCAATTCAGCGACATGTTGATCGGTTACGCTCCGGGAGTTCCCACCATCACCTGGGATCCGGACACCGCGTTTCTGGTGAAGGCTGGTTCCACGCTGCTTTTCCAGGTGCACTACACGACTAACGGAAAAGCCGCCAGCGATCGCTCTTTGCTGGGCCTGAAGATTCGCAAGGATGCGCCGAAGTACCGCGCGCTCTCCGGTTCCGCGATTCAATTTCGCTTTGCGATTCCACCCAACGATGCGAACTACGAAGTGAAAGCGACTTACTCGTTTAGAGAAGATGTCACTTTGCTGGACCTGACGCCGCACATGCACCTGCGCGGCAAAGCGTTCAAATATGTCCTGACCTATCCCGACGGCCGCAGCGAAGAACTGCTGAATGTTCCGAAGTACGACTTCAACTGGCAGTTGAGCTACATTCTGGCTGAGCCGCGCAAGGTGCCGGCGGGCTCCAGGATGGACGTCACCGCGTGGTACGACAATTCGCCGAACAACAAATACAATCCCAATCCGGCCGATACAGTGAAGTGGGGCGATCAGACATTTCAGGAAATGATGATTGGCTTCTTCAATTACAAAGTGCCGGTGGATCAAGCGGATCCGACGCCGGTCAAGGCCTCAGCGCGGGCGGAGTAGCACAGCGCGGCTTCGCCGCAAATGGTTCCGATCGTGTGGGGCAGGTTGGTAACCTGCGGCGGATTGGTAATCCGCCTGGCCGGATTCGAAACATACTTACTGGCCGATTGCCAATCGGCCGCAGGTTAACAACCTGCCCCACAAGAAACCAAAATTTAGAAGTACAGCATTCTTGCCTGTGTCGATTTTTTTTACTTCTGCTTCACGACCGCCGTTTTCGTGCCTGCCAGTGTGTTGTGCATGGATTCCTTGGGAAATTTTTCAATGAATCCCCGAATCGCCCAGCCCACCAACATAGGCACATCGCGCGACAAAGAGATGGCCTCGCACTCGGCGTAGACTCCGCCGTCGGCGGCTTCGAATCGCCAGTAAGAGTTTAAGCGCCACAAATACCCGCCGTCGTTGCCGGCCGGCTCCTCGCGCGCTTCAGGATGTTTGGGATCGGACACCTGCGCGATCCTGGTGGAACGCGAATTCACATACATGCGCTGCTGATCCAGCATGCCGTAGCGAACATGGTAGTTGGTGTTCAACACCACTGTGATCACTTGTTTTTTGAAAAGCCGCAGGAACACGTCATACTCTTCGCCCGTGTGATTGACTACCCGCGACTCCGTCACTTCCGGCTTGTAGAAGACTTTGTAGTTGTCGTAATCCTGAAGCACTGCCTTCACCTTTTGGATGCTGGCGCCGGGGATGAAAATTGTTCCCAGCCAATCCTGGACAAGGGCATCGGGTAGGTTGATTGGCTTGCCGTTATCGCGCGTCACGCTCGATTCGATGCGTGTTTCGCCGGCTCGAACCCTGGCTTTGATTTCGGGCCTTGCGTCGATTTCGAGGAAACGCGCGGCGTCGAGATTGCGATTCATTCTCGCTTCAGTCAACTCGATGTAGCGATCGAAGGCCGCGGTAGCCGCGGGCGTGAGCTTCGCGAACGCGTAGGTTGGTTGCGCGGAAATAAGTGCGTAGAAAAAAAAGAATAGGCTGGCCCGCATCACTACTTAATGTTAGCGGGCCAAGACGATCGGACTGTGAAGTATGAAATCGATCCGGGTTTCAGACGGGATCGTGACGGGTTCGGCTTTGGTCAGTAGCTGCGCGCCAGTGCCCGCGCCGGCCCCGGCCGCAGCGCCTTCGGCAGCTCCTCGTTTCCTTCCGAAGATGCCGCCAATAGCGGCTCCCACCGCTGCGCCGCCACCAATGACCACCGCGCTGCGCTTGCCGCGCGACGCCCCTTGTTTCACGTACGAACTGCTGCGCACCGGATAGGAGACGCCGTGAATGGAGACGGAAATTAGCTGCAAGCTGACCGCCGAGCGGCCCTCGATATGGCCGGCCTGCGAAGAGCTGGCCAGCAACACACGCGCATTCGCTCCTCGCGCGATCACGACCCGGCCGCGGACAACAACCGGCGAGTCGATGCTGGCTGCGAATCTCTGGCCGGCGCGGTCACGGGATGTATCGATGCTATCGATCATGCGGATCATGACCGGTGTTCCGGCCGGAATTGTGAGCCCGGCAACCGGCGGCGCCACATCCCTTCCGCTGGAATCTTTCGGATTGCCGGACCCACCTGAATTGTTCCCGTCCTTGCCGCCTGAATTGTTCGGCAGGGGCGGCGGGCCTCCCTCTTTCAAAACCTTCAGGGTTGCGTCCGAAGAGGGAATTGAAATTCCACTGTTTCCGCCGGCCGGTGGCAGCGGCACGCCATTATTCTTTGGATGCGGACGCAGGGCAGCCCAGGCGCCGACCATCAGCAGCGCCAATCCGAGTCCGCCGGCGATGATCTTCTTCTCCTGATTCCAGAACGAGGACTTGGGCGGCGCTGCCACGGCGGCGGCTAATACTGGAACAGCCCCAGCCCCAGCCGCGCGGGCCGGGGGTGCGGCCGCAGCCGCGACAATCGGCGCGCCAACGACCACGGGAACAGCCGCCGCATCTACACCAAACGTTTCCGGATGTTCCAGGGCCGCGCCAAATTCCTCGACCGTCTGAAAGCGCGCATCCGGACTCTTTTCCAGCGCCTTCAACACCGCATTCTGAACGCCCGCCGGGATGTAGGGATAGAATTTCGTGGGCAGCGGAGGCGGCTTGTTGACGTGATCCGTCATGATCTGATAATCGCTGTCGCCGCCGAACGGCACGTTGGCGGTGAGCATCTCGTAGAGCGTAACGCCCAGCGAATAAATATCCGAACGGATGTCCACGCCCTTATTCAACACCTGCTCGGGCGCCATGTAGAACGCCGTGCCCATCTGCGTTCCGGTGCGCGTCATCCCGCGCGCCCCGAGAACCTTGGCGATCCCGAAGTCCATCACTTTGACGATGCCCTGCTGATTCAGCATCATGTTGCTGGGCTTGATATCGCGATGAATAATGCCCATGCGGTGCGCGTATCCGATGCCCAGCAGCGACTGCCGGAAAAGCGGAATGGCTTCCAGCGCCGGTATGGGCCCGCGCCGTTGGACCATGTGATCGAACGTTTCCCCCTCGATGTACTCCATCACCATCCAGGGTTTTCCGTCTTCGATGACCAGCGCGTACAGCGTGGCCAGATTGGTGTGATTGAGATTGGCCTGCGCGCGCGCCTCCGCGCGGAAGCGCTGCTCCAGCTCCGGATTGCCGGTGAGCTGCGTGTTCAATGCCTTGATGGCGACGGTGCGCTCCAGGTTGACGTCGACGGCCTTGTAGACCACGCCCATCCCGCCTTCGCCCAGTTTTTCAAGAATCCGATAATTACCGATTTCGGTTCCAGTCATGACTGCTACCGTCCTTGCGCGGCCGCCTCGATCGTCGCCGCGGCTTGCGCCGCAGACGTTGACTGAGGAATGAAATTAAGATGCTGCCCGCCCACAGTTATGTGAAAAGCCGGCTGGTTCCGGATCGCCGCGCGATTCAGTTTGACCTCCTGTATTTGAGTGAGCTGAATGTCGAAATCATCACGGCGGCCGTCATTGGTGCCGACGACCCGGTACACCAAATGGTTTCCGTTAATCGTCAATAGCCCCCAGCAACTCGCCAAAGGACGATTTTGCACAAACGCGCCGCCGTGATCGTGAAAGACGCTGATGACGACGTTTTGCCGGACCTGGGGCGGTGGCGCGGCGGCGGCCATCACACGAACCGTCGCCGTGGCGGTGGATGTGATGCCGTCCTTGGAAGTGGCCGTAAGTGTATATGTAGTGCTTTGCGCCGGAGTGACCCGGAATTCGCCCCGCACCTGCCGCAGTACGCCGGGTACGGGTGAAATGCTGGCCGAATTGGCGTTGGTGAGATACCAGCTCAGAGTCACCGAGCCTCCCTGCGGGACGGTGTCCGGCGCCGCCGAAAAAACAATTTCGGGAGTCAGGCGCGTGGGCGGCGCGGACGCAGGTGCGGGGGGCGGCGCAGAGGGAACCTGCGGCTGCTGTTGCCGCTCTGGTGGCCGCGGCGGCGGTTGTTGAGGCTGCGTCTCGGGCTGCGTGCGCCCCGCGATTGCGGGTGGTTTGGCGGCCGGCGCCTCCACCAGCACGGTCGTTGAACTGGAAGCAGACTCGCCCTTCTCATTCTTCGCCACCAAAGTGAACTCAGTGGTCCTGCTCAGCGGGATATCCACGCTGCCTTCCGGTTTCACGGCGCCAATTCCGGGAGAGATGGTCACTTCGGATGCGCCGCTGACGGACCACGTGAGGTGCACGGTTTGCCCGGCAGGCACGGAGTTGGACGCCGGCCGGAACGCATTTACCTTGGGGACCGTTGGGGCCGAAGATAACTGAGTCACTTGGGGTGGCGTGCTCATCTGCTGCTCAAGCGGCGTGGGTGTACTTCTTGGGGGCAGCGTGGAATGCGTTGTCGAAGCGGAGTCCGCCGGCTTCGGCCGGAACATTATCCAGCCGGCAACCAGCAACAACAGCAGCACCGCGCCGCTGGCGACCGTTATTCCCGCTGGTGTCAGCAGAAATGGTTTGCCTAATGGTTGCGGCGGAATCGGAACGGCCGGCGGAACAAAGCCGGAT
>DATDHK010000071.1:0-4097 GCA_036521635.1 Bryobacteraceae bacterium
TCCACCGGCATGGTTCCCACCTACAACATGGGCGCCGTCTACGGCAGCACCAGTTGGGCCATGCAACTTCCGGAACCCTTCAACACCCCGGACGGCGCCGGCGTCATCAACAATTTCCTGAATGCCTTCCTGCGCGGCAACCGTGACGACCAGACGCGTTCCGAAGATGGGTCCATTTTGCAAGCTCTGGATCTGATGAACGACAACTTCGTCATGAGCCGCGTTCAAATGTCCCGGGCGCCGCAAACCAGTCTGCTGGCGAAAGCGGCGGCACTCCCCAATGACCAGGCCGTGAACATGCTGTTCATGAATGTCCTGTCCCGGAATCCCAACGGCGCCGAGATGACCACCGCCATGACCAATCTGGGCAACACCTCGACCCGCACCCAGGAACTCGAAAACCTGCTCTGGGCGCTGTTCAACAAAGTAGATTTCATTTTCAATTACTGAGGAGGCGCGCGATGTCTGAACGCGATCGATTCGATAAATTTGTGGAACGCAATCCGCATCCGCACCTGACGTTCTTCAACCGTCCGCACTTCACGCGCCGGCGGTTCTTCGATGTCGTGGGCGCGGGCGTAGTCGGCTCCTACCTGGTCGGCAATGTGCGCGCGGCCGATGTCGAGAGCCAAGCGAACGTCACCACGCAGAACAAGGCGAAGAATTGCATCTTCATCCTGATGGCCGGCGCGCCCAGCCATACCGACATGTTCGACCTGAAGGTGGTGAACGGCGTTACGCCGTCGAATTTCAATCCAACCATGGTCAACGGAATCAACTGGCCCATGGGCTTGATGCCCAAGCTGGGGGCGCAATTGGGCGACGTGGCGCTGGTGCGGTCCATGCACGCCTGGGCGCTGGTGCATTCGCTCTCGCAGCACTGGACGCAAATCGGCCGCAATCCGGCGGCCGCCCTGGGCGATATCGCGCCCAACATCGGCAGCGTGGTGGCAATTGAGAAAAGCGTGAAAGGCCAGATCTTCCCTCCCTTCCTGGCCTTGAACTCGGCGACCGGCGTCGGCTCCGGCTACTTCTCCGCGCAGTACGCGCCGTTCAAAATTCAGCCCTCGACGGCCGGAATTCCAAACACCGCCAACCCGCTCGGCCAGCCGCGCTTCAATCAACTCTGGAGCCGCGTTCACGATCTGGACGATCCTTTGCGCGCCAACTCGCCCTTGGGCCAGCCGTTACAGGATTACGACGCTTTCTACACGTCCGCCAAGAGCCTGACCTACAACAACACGGTGAACAGCGCATTCGGCTACACCGCCGCCGACAGCGCGCGCTATGGAAACTCGGTGTTCGGAAATTCCTGTCTGGTGGCCAAGCAGGTGCTGAAAGCCAACCAGGGAACCCGCTTCATCCAGATCACCTTCGGAAGCTGGGACATGCACCAGAACATCTACGGCGCCACGGGCAATAGCCTGTACACCATGGGCAAGCCGTTCGACGACGGAGTCGGCGCCATGTTGACCGATCTCAAGGCCGAAGGTTTGCTGGATCAAACGCTAGTGGTGATGGTCGGTGAATTCGGAAGGACGGTTGGCGCGCTGACGCCGGCCGGCGGCCGCGACCATTTCCTGCAACAGACCGCCGTTTTCGCGGGGGCGGGCATCAAGGGTGGCCAGGCGATTGGGGCGACCAACGCCAGCGGCTCCGACACGACCGACTTCGGCTGGTCGCGCAACCGCTACGTCAAACCGGAAGACATCGAAGCGACCATCTACTCAGCGCTGGGCATCGATTGGACTACGATCCGCAAGGACGATCCGTTCAAGCGCGGTTTTGAATACGTCCCGTTCTCAGCACAGGATGTGTACGGCCCAATCAACGAACTCTGGGGATAAATCCAATTGTGGGGCAGGTTGGTAACCTGCCGCCGATTGTCAAATCGGCTGTTCGGGTCAAGCGCTCCAAAAGCAAACAGGCCGACTATCGTCGGCGGCAGGATGCCATCCTGCCCCACATGAGCTTTAGGCCGGCAAACCCGACGATCATAAACCCCCAGGTTGCAGGCTCCGGCGCCGCCGCCGGAAACAGAACAGTAGCCGAACCCATGCCGAGCGTCCCGCCGTTAGCGTTCTTGAGCGTGTAGCTGGTCGTGATGTTGAAAGGCGAGATTGAGTCGTAGAACGCCTTGACGCAATCCAACGCCGCTTGACCGCTGCCCGGGCAGGCCACGTCGCCGGCCGCCAGTGCGTTGCCGACGCCGACGTAAACGAGCTCATCCACTATTTGCGTCGCCGGTCCGGAGGTGATGCGCACGTCATCGGCGGTGCCCTTGATGTGATCGGGCCCGTAGTTGATTCCGATGCGAGTGCTGGAATAGACGTCGCTCGGCGTGGAGAAATCGCCGACAAACTGGAAGATGTCGCCCGCGTCCGTGCTTTCCATGTCGAAGCTTAGCCCGCTCAGAGAGAACTGCGTGCCGTTGCCGAGGATGTGAACGCCGAAGTGCAACCGGTTGCCAAGCTCGTTGGCGAACGCCGCGCCGAACATCGCGCCGGGGTTGGCGAATCCGTGCCAGGAGGGGAAGCCGGTGACGATATTGTCGCGGTCGCCCTCGGTTGTCACCTGATAGTAGGCAGTCGGAGTGGTGGCAGGGTTGCCGACAGAGCTAAGTCCGTTTTCAAGCGCGTTGAGGGCGTTCTGAACATAGCCGGGGTTCCAACTGGGGGAGCCGAACGCGTTAGGAGCGGGCGAAGCGAATACCTGAATCAGCACCGCGCCGAAAGAGCTTCCGGCGGACGACACCAGGAGCATGGCAGCTAGGAGTGTTTTCATGGGTTGTGTAGACCTTCTTGATATATTACTTTAGTTCTGGGCCGTAATGCAATGATACTAGTACTCCAAAAGTACTATCCCTAGCGCCGCCGGAATGTCACTATGTCATCCCCGGCCCCGTTGTCGGTGAACGGAATGTGCCGCACGCCCAGGGATTCGAGCATCGGCGCCTTGTCCGCCGGCAATGGATTGTTTGCCAGAACGATTCCGCCGCTAGCCAGCATTTGCGCGATGTTGGTCATCGCCATGGCCTGTTCCAAAGGGTTGTAGTAACCGAAAACATTGGCCGCCACCACCAGATCGAAACCCTGGCCGGCGGGAGCATCGCGCGTCTGGGTGACAATGTTCAATTCCTCGCCGGTGACCCGCGCGGCGAATTGGGCTTTGACCGGCTTGCCGATCAAGTTGCCGAAGTGTTGCCAGTAGGCCGTCACGCCCGCGTTCCAACCGGCTGCTTGCACGGGAAGCTGGAGCACGTAGTGGCCGCCGCGGATTTTCGCGGGCAACGTCTTGAGGTGCATCACGACGGATGGGTTCAAATCGAACGCGGTTATCTCAACGTCGGCCGGCTGCGCCAGGCCCAGCCGCAAGACAGATTCCAGAACGGCGAATGGCTGGATGCTCTGCGGAGGAAACGAATCGCTGGCGAAATCCAGACCGGGTCCAATCACGGCGATGCGGCGAATGCGCCCGGGCAAAGCACCCCGGCTTTTGAGATTGGCCAGCGTGTCTTCGATCGCGTAGCCCGCCAGCGGCGACGTCTCTACGCCGATGCCGCCGTCCAAACGCGGCCCCTGCGCGTGCTTCCTTTGAAATCCGGCCTGTTCCAGCGCAAAGCGGCGCAGGTTGCCGATCACGAATGCGCGCACCTCTTCATCGGGAATCCTTCGCCGGCTCAGAAATTCGCGGACCATGGCGAACCATTCCTGGTCCTGTTCGTCGATGGCCTGCACGAACGCCTGGACGCGGCTGCGGGCGGAGGGCGTCAAATCGCCGGCCGCGTTCACGGCGTCCGCGGCATTCGCAATTTTCGGCAGCGTTGTAAAGGACGACCCAATCAAGACCAGCGCGCTGACGGAATTCTCCACGCCCCGATTGATCCGGCTGCGGACCTCGGCGTCGCGTTCGCGAATCCATTCATCGAATTCGGCCACATCGCTGAACGTGGGGGCCCTTATTCCAGCCGCGGCAAAAGCGGCAAAGGCCGGCTGGATTTCATCCCAATGCAGATATCGGATCGCTTCGGTGCGCGCCAGCAGTCCGGCAACGACGATGAGAACCAGCCAGGAAGTGCGGCGCATAATGTCTAGGTT
>DATDHK010000072.1:0-10996 GCA_036521635.1 Bryobacteraceae bacterium
AGCTTCCATACTGGAGGCCGAGACAGCATCGGCGCTCTCGCCATCCCGGGCCTTGGACCATTCATCGCAGCCGGCCCGATCATGGGCGCGCTGGCGGGTTTGGGAGTTGGCGGCGCGGTTGGCGGATTGATCGGGGCCCTGGTCGGTATGGGCATTCCCGAGTACGAAGCCAAGCGTTACGAAGGCCGCGTGAAGGAAGGCGGAGTTCTGCTTTCGGTTCACTGCAATTCATCGGAAGAAGTCTCTCGCGCGAAAGATCTGTTGAAGCAGACGGGCGCGGAAGACATTTCGTCCGCCGGTGAAGCGGGCGTGCCCAAGGAAAACAAGGCGCCGGAGCACGTCGTTCGGTAAGTAAGTTCGGTGAGTAAAACCGGGGGGTGGGTGGTGGGCGGTAGGAAAACACGATCCACCCCAACGGTACAGTTGTAGTAGTGAGAGCGTGTCTTTCCTTCTGGATCGCGTTGGCCTTGACGGCTTCCCCCGCCGTCGATCCACGGGCTGCGGCGGTCACCCATAAACTCGACATCATTCAAAGCGGCAAGGCCAAACCGGGCGCGGTGTTTGTAATTACGGCCGCCGAATTGAATGCCTGGGCCCGCTTGAAAGCGCCTCAGGTAGTGCCGGAGGGATTTCGTCAACCCCACATCGCGCTGGGAAACAATTCCGCGAACGGATTTGCGCTCATCGATTTTCTGAAAGTCCGGCACGGCGCGGGAATTGAAACCAACTGGCTGCTGGCGAAGCTGATCCAAGGCGAAAAGCCGGTGAAGGTGAGCGCCCGATTTCGATCGGCGAACGGACGGGCAACCGTTTTCTTGGAGCGGGTGGAAATTGGCGGCCTCGCGGTGAGCGGCGCCACTCTCGATTTCCTGATCCGCACATTTTTTCTTCCGTTGTATCCCAACGCAAAGATCAACGAGCCGTTCGATCTGGCGGACCGGATCGACCGGATTGATGTGACGCCGGCCGACGTCCGGATCTATATCAAGAAGTGATTTTCGCCGCCGCTTCTTTGCCCATCTTGATGCAGTCCGGTATTCCGATTCCGTAGTAGGCATTGCCCGCGAGATGCAGTCCGGGAATCGTTTTCACGATGGATTCGATGCGCTGCACTCGCCCTTCGTGGCCGACCGTGTACTGCGCCATTGCATTCGGCCAGCGGGCGACGCTGTGGAACGTGGGCACAGCTTCAAGTCCCATGATGCCGCGCAACTCTTGCCGGGCAATCTCGACCAACGCGTCGTCGTTTTCCTTTAGGGCATCGCCGCCCATGAAGCAGCGCAACAGCAGCATGTCGTCCGGCACCCTGTTGTTGAACTTGTTGCCGACCAATGTGCAGGCCGCTACGTACTTGCGCTCGCGCTTCGGAACCAGGAAGCCGAAGCCCTTGAACTGCCTGTCCTTGGGATAGCCGAGAGACAGCGTTACCGAAGAATTATAGGGAATGCTGCGGAGCAAGTCCGCGAGCTCAGACGATTCGAGCAGTCCGGCGGCATCAATAGCCGGTGTCGCCAGGATAACTTGGTCCGCGTCCATCCAGTCGCCATTTGTTCGCACGCGAAAACCGGCGGCTGTTCGCTCGACGCTTTCAACTGTGCCCTGCACGATGTCCGCGCTGGGCCGTAGCGCGTCGACCAGTTGGCCGAGGCCATTCTTGAGCGTTTTGAAAAGCGATCCGGAATTCTTGGGCCGTGGATTTGCTACAACGCCGCGCGTCAAACTGCCGTACTGCGTCTCGATTTCGACGAAGCGGGGCAGGACGCTATTCGCGCTCAGTTGCTTCGGGTCGCCGCCGTACACGCCCGCGAGCAGCGGCTCGGCCAAATAGTCGATGGCTTCCTCGCCGTAGTGGTCCAGTAGAAAATCGTAGACCGAGCGGTCGGGCTGGCTGCCGTTCGGGCGGCGCAGAAATTCGAAACCCATGCGCAGTTTCGTGGACCAACTGAGCAGCCGCGTGCCTACTAAAGGCATCAGCTTTGAGGGGACCATCATCACCAAGCCATCGGGCAGCCGCACCAGCTTGCCGTGCTTCAGGATGTATACTGCCCGCAGATGATCGTTGGAGCCGATCACCTGATGCTCCAGGCCGAGGTCACGGATGAGGTCCATTGCGGCAGGCTTCGCGGCCAGGAAACTGTCAGGGCCGGCTTCGAGCAGGCAGCCTTGCTGATTTGTAGTTCGGATGACGCCGCCGGGCTGCGGAGCTTTTTCGATTAGAGTGGGTCGGATACCGGCACGGTTCAGATAGTAGGCCGCCGAGAGGCCCGAGATTCCTCCGCCGATGATGAGTACTTTTTGCGGCATCGAAAGAAGGCGGGTTGCCAACCCGCCGCAGGTTACCAACCTGCCCCACAATTCCAGTTACATTTTGAATTCGCGGACGAAGTCTACTACTGCGCGCACGTGATCTACGGGCGTCTCTGGAAGAATGCCGTGGCCTAAGTTGAAGATGTGGCCGGGACGCGCGCCGGTGCGTTTCAGAAGTTCATGCACGCGCATTTTCAGTTCGGGCAGCGGGGCAAACAACACGCCCGGATCCAGATTTCCTTGAACTGCCGAGCGATAGCTGATATCCATCCACGCCTGGTCGATGTTGACGCGCCAGTCGACGCCCATGACGTCGCCGCCCGCGGCGTGCAGCTCGCGGAAGAAACCCGCGGCGCCCGTGCCGAAGTGAATTACCGGGACGCTGGCCGTGCGGATGCGTTCGATTAAAGCGCGGGAATACGGGGCGACGTAGCGCACATAATCGTCCGGACCCAGCGCGCCAACCCAGCTATCGAAAACCTGGATCGCGCGCGCGCCGGCGGTCACCTGGCCGATCGCGAATGGTCCCAGGACGTCCACCAGCTTGCCCATCAACCGGCGCCACAGCGTCTCGTCGCGATACATCATTTGCTTGGTCCGCACAAAAGTGCGCGAGGGGCCGCCTTCAATCATGTAGCTCGCCAGCGTAAACGGCGCGCCGACAAATCCGATGACCGGCACGCGCCCCGCCAGTTGCCGCACCACAAGCTGGATGGCTTCGCCCACGTAACCCAGATCGTCCGTGTTGGAGATCGATAGAGAATCGACGTCGTCAGTAGTTCGGACGGGATTGTCGATGGCCGGTCCCTCGTTCGAGACATACCTCAATTTCAAACCCATCGGCTCCACCGGCAGCAGGAGGTCGGCAAAGATAATCGCCGCGTCTACGTCCAGAACTTCGACGGGCTGCAAGGTGACTTGCGCCGCCAGATCCGGCCGTTTGCAGATTTCCAGGATACCGGTCTTGGCGCGAATATCCCGGTATTGTTTCATGTAGCGTCCAGCCTGCCGCATGAACCAGACCGGACGTACATCGGTCGGCCGGCGGCGGCACGCATCTAAAAATCGACTGTTCATTGAAGCCATTCGCATGGAGCACCTGATTTGTCTTCGCAAAAATAAACGCGAAAGTCTTTGCGCTTGTGTTTGACCGTCCATTGACGGCCTAAAATATAGTAGGGCTTGGCCCAAGCCTCACTGTCAATAGTGTTTGGCGCAATTACCGAGGCCGATAGGGTTCCCTGGGCCGGAAAGCCGGTCCGGGGGTCCATGATGTGGCTGTAAATCTTCCCCTCGGCATAGAAGTACTTCTCATAGTTGCCCGACGTGGACATGGATTCGTCCTTCAAAACCACCGTCGTGGCGACCTTGGATGGGTCCTTCGGGTTCTTAATGTCCAATTTCCAGCCTTTTTCGTTGGGCGGCGCGCCGATGGCGTAGATGCTGGACCCGCCCCCGGACACCAGGGCATGTTGGATGCCATTGTCTTTTAGAATCTGCGCTATACGGTCCACTGCATACCCTTTTCCGATGCCGCCGGGGTCCAGCTCGACCCCCTTTTTTGCAAAACGAACCCAATGGTGGGCGGCGTCCAGCTCAATATTCCGATAGCCCACCAGGTTCAACGCCCCCCGCACCTCGGCGCGGTGCGGCAGGTGGCCGGAGCCTTTATAAAATCCCCAGATTTTCATCAGCGGGCCCACGGAAATATCGAACGTCCCTTCGCTTTCCCGGCTGTACTCGACGCAGGCGCTAAGTAACTGAAACAGCTCGGCTGTGATGTGAACCGGGCCGTCGGCAGCCTGGCGGTTGACCTGGCTCCACTCGCTGTCCGGTTTGTAATTCGAGAGCATCTGATCGAGACGGTGGGCCTCTTCGAGCCCTTGAGCCACAGCCGATTGCAGGCGCACCCTATCTTCGCCGTAGGCGGCTATGGAAAAGCCCGTTCCCATCGCATCCACGCTGCCTTCTACCCGGAGTAGCTCGGGCTTAGCCGCAGTCGCCGCTAGCGCGGATGCAATCAACAAAGTTAGCACAGAATGTTTGATTTGACTATGGGAAGGGACACGGGGAACACTAGGAACACGAGGAACACCGGGGCAGTCGTTCGTTGCTTCGGGATTCATTGACCGGTTTCGGTGTCGCGCGGGCGGCCTTTTTTGATTCGTTTCAGTAGATGGTCCATCCGGCCGCCTAGTTTTGAGGCGATGTCGGCTTCGAAATGCAGTTCGGGGATGCGATAAACCTCAATCCTTTTAGCTAGTTCGCGGCGGAGGTAGCTGCTGGCGTGGCCTAGGGCTGCCAGGGTTTCCTCCGCGTCTACTTCCGGGCCTAGGCGAATGCGCACAAAGGCGTGACGCTTGTCTGGTGAAATTGTTACTTCAGTTACGGTGGCGGAGCCGATTCGGGGGTCGGCCAGCTCGTAGCCGATCATTTCCGAAAGTTCGTCGCGGAGGGTTTCGGCTATGCGTTCTACGCGGTGGTCCATAAGAAAGTGGCTCGTGGCCGGTGGTTAGTACGGAAACGTTACTCAAACCATTCCACTGTTGCGGACACCAGGGTTTCGCCCAGCATGCCTGCCGCTTCGCGCTCTACCAATTGCAGGGTTTGCTCGGCGCGGCCGTGATCGCCGGAGACTGTGACTGCCGAGATTAGCGACCGCTGCCATAGATCCTGATAGTCGATTTCGGCTACCGCTACGTTGAATTTGCCGCGCAGGCGATCCTTCAGTCCTTTTACTGTGTGACGCTTGTCCTTCAAGGAATGCGCGTCGGAGAGGCGCAGTTCGAGGGTCAAAACCCCAACGCTCGGCATCAGACTACGGCTTCGACCGCCACACGCTCGGTGGCGAAGGCCTCAATGATATCCGCGGGCTTGATGTCGGCGAAATTTCGAACCGTGATGCCGCACTCGAACCCGGTCTTGACTTCGCTGGCGTCGTTCTTGAAGCGCTTCAGGGATTCGACTTTGCCAGTGAACACCACCACGTTGTCGCGCAGGACGCGCACCTCGCTGTCGCGCTTGATCTGGCCGTCGATCACCATGCAGCCCGCCACGTTGCCGACCTTGCTGATGCGGAACACTTCGCGCACCTGCGCGCGGCCCTGGTAGACCTCTTTGAACACCGGCTCGAGCATACCGGTCATGGCGCGCTTCAATTCGTCGGTCAGCTCGTAGATGATGGTGTGCAGGCGGATGTCCACCTTTTCCTGCTCGGCCAAAGCGGTTGCATTTCGTTCGGGGCGCACGTTGAAGCCGATGATGATGGCGTTGGACGTGGAAGCCAGCAGGACGTCGCTTTCGTTGATGGCGCCGACGGCCGAGCGCAGCACACGGATGCGAACTTTCTCGCTCGATAGCTTCTGCACCATGTCGGCCAGCACTTCGGCGGTGCCGCTCACGTCCGTCTTGACGATGATGTTGAGCTCTTTGACCTCGCCTTCCTTCAACTGCTCGTGCAGTTGCTCCAAGGTAATTCGGCCGGTCTTGGACATAGCGACGTCGCGCGCCTTGGCTTCGCGATAGATGACGATCTGCTTGGCCTTGCCGGTATCGGTGACAACCTGGAAGGTATCGCCAACTTCGGGCAGTGAATCGAGACCCAGGACTTCAGCGGGAACGGACGGAACGGCGGCGCGCAAGGGCTGGCCGCGATCGTCGAACATGGCGCGCACTTTGCCGAAAACGGATCCGCAGATAAAATAATCGCCGACGTGCAAGGTGCCGTTGCGGACGATAACCGTGGCGACCGGTCCGCGGCCGCGGTCGAGCTGTGCTTCGAGCACCGTGCCGACGGCGGGGCGGTCGGGATTCGCTTTCAGGTCCTGCATGTCCGCCACCAGCAGAATCATTTCGAGCAGCAGGTCGAGGTTGGTCTTAGCGCGGGCGGAAACCGGAACCATCACGGTGTCGCCGCCCCAATCCTCGGCCAACAGATTGCGATCGGCCAGTTGCTGTTTGATTCGCTCCGGCTGGGCATCGCCCTTGTCGATTTTGTTGATGGCGACGATGATGGGCACGGCGGCCGCCTTGGCGTGATCGATGGCTTCTAGCGTTTGAGGCATTACGCCGTCGTCGGCAGCGACTACCAGCACGACGATGTCGGTGACTTTTGCGCCGCGGGCGCGCATGCGGGTGAACGCTTCATGGCCGGGCGTGTCGATGAACACGATTTTGTGGCCGTTCTTTTCGACATGATACGCGCCGATGTGTTGCGTGATGCCGCCGGCTTCGCGGCCGGCAACGTTGGTGAGGCGGATGGCGTCCAACAGCGACGTCTTGCCATGATCCACGTGGCCCATGATGGTGACCACGGGCGCGCGGCGGACGCGGTCGGCGGTGTCCTCGGTGAGCTGGATTTCCTGGGTGCTTTCCTCTTCGAAGCTGACCTTATTGGTGGATGCGCCGAAATCGCGCGCCAGATCTTCGGCCATCTTGGTGTCGAGGTTCTGGTTGATGGTGGCGAAGATTTTCTTTTCCACCAGTTTCTTGATCACCATGTTGGCTTTGATGCCCAGCTTTTCGGACAATTCCTTGACGGTGATGCCTTCTGAAATCGTTATCTCGCGATCGATGGGCGGCGGCGCAGCGGGCTGTTCGCGCCGCGACGACGGCATGCGCAGCCGGCCCTCTTCCTGCTCCTGATCGCGATGGCGGTCGCGCGAAGCCGGCTTGGCCTGATGGCGGCGCTGCTGTTCCGTAGTGGGGATTGCAGTGGCGGCGGGCTCGATGCGCAAGGGCGACGTGGGGTGAAGAGTTCTCTGGCGGCGGAAGTTGCCGGGAGCGGAAGCTCCGCCCGGTCCTGGAATGCCGGGGCCGCGCATGACGGGCTGGCCGGGACGGATGGGACCGCGGTAAATGGGCTGGCCCGGCACCGGCGTGGAGCTGCGGGTCGGCATGCCGGGGCGCGGCGGCGCGGGTTGCGCTTGACCGGGGGCGGAGCGCGTCTGTTGCAAGCGCGCCACCATGTCGGGACGCGGCGGAACCACCGGCCGGGCGGCGGGCTGCCCCGCCAAATTTGGGCGGGCGGGAGCGCGCAAGGGCATGGATGGCGCGGCCGGACCTGGGGTCGCGGGACCGGGAGTTGGCGGACTTAGAGATGGTGAACCTGGTAACGCCGAGCCGGGCGCTGTTTCGGAAGCGGGGGGCGTCGCGGCGCGCGCGGCTGGAATGGGAATCGACGGCGGTTTCTCGGGTGGAGGAAACGCCGGCGTTGCAGCCGGCCCTGGCATGGGCTGTCTGGGCCCGGTGAGAATCTGACCGGGGCGTGGCGTGGGCGGCGATGGCCGGGCCGGGACTGCTCCGGTACGCAGCGGCGGATGCAGAGGCGCGCTCGATCCGCTGGCCAGGGGCGGACGAATCGGCGCCGGTTTTGAGCGCGGTGGTTCTTCCACTGGGGGGGCGGCCGTTCCGTTATCGGAGGGGGCAGCGGCAGGCTGCGTTTCCACGCTTGCTGGCGGAGCGCCTTTTACGGCGATCGGCGGTTGTTCATGTACGGCGGTGGGGGCCAGGGGCTGCTCCTCAATTTGTGGGGGTTCTGCGACGGCGACGGCGGGCGATCCGTGAGACTCGGTGCGCGACGCATCCGGCTCGCCTTGGACGCGGCTCCGAATCATCTCCGCCACCGGCTCATCAATGGAGCTGGAATGCGTTTTCTTCTCGGTTACGCCGAGCTCCGGCAGCATTTCGAGAATGCTGTGGGAAGGAATTTCGAGTTGCCTTGCCAGCTCATTGATTCGGATCTTGTTCATAAGTAAAACTGCAACACCCTCGCAACGCGGCGGTTAACCGGCTTCCTCCAAGTTCTTTATGGTATCAAATTCTTTTTTCGGAGCCGAGGAATCCTCGGCGGTTGGTTCAGATGTTTCCGGCGCCGCTTCTATGCTCGCGTCTTGGACTGGTTCTTCGGCTGCCGGCGGCTCCACAGTCTCCGCGGGCGTCTCGAATTGGCTGTAGTAAGAATTTACGGAGACCAGAATCTTTTCGACAATGTCCGGTTCGATAGCCGGAATCGCTACCAGCTCTTCAGGGGTCATGGCGCCGAGCTTTTCGACCGTTCCGACACCCGCTTCAATCAGTTTCTCAGCGATGTCTTCGGCCAATCCGTGATCTATGAGAATAGAAACCGGCGCGCCGGTGGGCACCAGGGCAGCCATGGCGGATTCCACTTCCTGCCGTTTTTCCTCTTCGCTCTTAATGTCGACCTTCCATCCCAAGAGCTTCGCGGCCAGCCGGACGTTTTGGCCCTTCTTGCCGATGGCCAGCGAAAGCTGCGTATCGTCGACGATCACTTCCATGTGCTTTTCCGGTCCATTGACGATGGACACACGGCTGATTTTGGCCGGGCTCAAGGCGTGCGTCGCGAAGACCACCGGGTCTTCCGAAAATTCAATGATGTCGATTTTTTCGCCACGCAATTCGCGGATGATGGATTGCACGCGCATGCCCTTCATTCCCACGCAAGCGCCGACGCTATCCACGTCGCGATCGCGGCTGACGACGGCGATCTTGGTCCGCTCGCCGGCTTCGCGCGCGCAGCCCCGGATTACGACAGTGTTGTCGTAGATCTCCGGAACTTCCTGCTCGAAGAGACGCATCACCAGCTCCGGCGCGCCGCGAGACACGATTACGCCCGCATTCTTGCCGGCCTTTTCCACGCTCTTTATTACGCAGCGCACGCGATCGCCCACGCTGAAGTTTTCGAGCTTGCTTTGTTCCTTCTTGGGAAGGCGGGCTTCGGTCTTTCCGAGATCCACGACCAGGTCCTGGCCCTCAATGCGCTTCACGCTGCAGTTGACCAGCTCACCGACGCGGCCGGAATATTCCGAGAAAATGGTTTCGCGCTCGGCCTCGCGCACTTTTTGCAGGATCACCTGCTTGGCGGTCTGGGCGGAGATGCGGCCCAACGCGTCGGTTGGTTTGGGAATGCGCATCTCGGATTCCACTTGCACTTCCGGATCGATGCGGCGGGCGTCCTGCAAAGAGATTTCCTTCACGGGATCGAGCACCGTGTCGACCACTTTCTTGACGCCGAAAATTTCCAAGGCGCCGGTCTGATCGTTGAAATCCGCAACCATGTCTTCCAGCGTGTGGAAATGCTTGCGCGCCGCAACCAACATTGCATCTTTGACCGCGTCGATTACGATCTGCGGATCGATGCCCTTTTCCTTGCTCAAGATCTCGATGGACTGATAGATAGTTCCCACTGTGTCCTCTTTTTAATCTGTCCGGGGGTTCTTTACCACTCAAACTTCAGGTTGGCTTTTTCGATCTGCGCAAGCGGGAAGTGGATGACCTTTCCGTCGCTCGGTTCCAGAGCGACGATCCCTTCGGTGAACCCGGCCAATTTGCCTTCCCAGCGGCGCTGGTTTTCGACCGGTTCCCGCAATACGACTTTTGCTTTTTGCCCCACGAATCTTTCGAAGTCTTTTGGCTTAAATAACTTGCGCTCGAGGCCCGGCGAGCTGACCTCGAGAGTATAGCTGTCGCCTGGGATGACGTCTTCGACATCCAGGATAGTTCCAAGCTGCTGCGAAATGAACTCGCAATCGCCGTGCGATACGCCTTGCGGCCGGTCGATGTAGACTCGCAAGAGCCGTCCGCGGCCAGCGCCCAAAAGCTGGACTTCGACGATTTCAATCCCTTCCGGATCGGCGACCCGTTCGGCGATTTCATTGATTTTCGCGACGATTGCGTCCTTCCCGATAACAGACATTCGTTTATTGCAATAAAAAAGTGGGCTTTCGCCCACTGCTACGTTCGACACTTTCATTATACATGACGCGGGGCGGAAATGGACGTTTCCTGGAATGTTTATTGGTGGGGCGCTAAAAGCGTGATAAGACAACTTGCGCCTAGCGCCGGATGTGGCTAAGTTGAAGATGTGCAAATCAAGCCTGAAACCGAGCGGCTGGTAGAGGAAGAAATCAAGCGGGGCCACTTTCACTCGGTGGACGAACTGATAGTAGCGGGTGTCAATGCCTGGCGCGAAAAGCACCCAGTGGAGTCCGGGGAAACGCGGGCTACATTTTCGCGGCCTGAGGGAAAAAAGAGCCTGGCGCGGTTGTTTGCCGAGTCCCCGTTTAAGGGCCTGTCGATGAACTTCGAGCGATTCCCCGACATCCTGCCACCGGTTGATCTGTGAATGGTTTCCTGCTCGACACTAATATCCCTTCTGAATTGACATACCCTCGGCCGGCGGCGCAAGTGGTGCAGTGGTTGGAAACAGTGAATGACGACCAGCTTTTCTTAAGCGTCCTATGATTAGCGAAAGTGGGAGCTTGGTTCACTGGTAAGATCAAAGGAGAGGGAGAAATAAGTGAAGCATCAAACCTCATCGGGGGTGGCGCCAGCGCTTCCCCCTGCACAGCCCTCGCCCAATGGATCGATGGATGCTGCCACGCTGAACCTTCTGGCGAGTTGGCAGCTTGAAGATTCTTCGCCCACCCCGGATCAAGTTCGGGCGGCTGAAGAGGAGTTACGCGAATTTAAGCGAGCGATGAATGAAAACCGGGGGGCGACAGGAGAACCCATCCTGTATCCGTGAGCCACACCATTTTTCTCGACTCCGGTCCCCTCGGTCTTGTCACTCATCCGCAATATGGTTCCACTGAAGTCGTTGAAGCAATCAAAGCTCTCGACATCGATGTCATCATTGCCGCACAGATTCTTTCCTTAGGCACGGATCTTT
>DATDHK010000073.1:0-6617 GCA_036521635.1 Bryobacteraceae bacterium
AGCCATGCCCGTGAAGCTTACTCCCAGCGGCGCCGGCTTTGCATTGAAACCCTCCGGAAATGGCGGCGTCGGCGCATTTGGCACGGTTCCGAACGGCACGATCACCGTGGGATACCCGGGCTTCGCCGCAATAGCCGCGCCGTTCGCGCCCGGGAATAGCAGCGCGTCCAGGTTATTCGACTTCATCGCTTCATCGATCCCGTGCGTTCCGCCCAGTGCAATGTCTTTGGCGCGGTCAATCTCGTAGCGCGCGCGATCCCCTTGCACGTCCATCTCGTCCGACACGTCGAGATTCGATTGGCCATATCGAATGGCGCCGGATTTGGTATGCGTGATGTTCCACTGCCGCAATTCGGTGAGCGTCTTCACTGGCGCAGCCGGGCCAAGCGACGTCAGCCAATTATTGAAGTCGCGTTTCATGCCGTACTTCAAAACCACCGAGCAATCGGCATCCTTGCCCTTCGCATCGTTCGCGCCTCCGCAGGTGTTCCACAGCAGAAAATTGTTCTTCGGATCCTGGCCGGTGATACTGGGAATATCCGCCGGATCGACAATGATGGCGCCTTGCTGCTTGAGAATAGCAATCGCTTCGGTCATCACTTTCGTCTGGTCGGGATTGAGTCCACCACGCGGCTCTTTCGCTCCGGGCGGCGTGCTTTTGTCATAGAAGAACGCGCGCGGAATGCCGATGCGCGCTCCCTTCAAACCATCGGCTTTCAGGAAACGAGTATAGTCGCGGCCGGCGGGAGGCGTGCACGTTTTCGTCGCCGGATCGTTCGGGTCGGGCGACGCGCCTTCCAGTACGCCGAACATGATGGCGGCATCCGTCACGCTCTTGGCCATGGGACCCGCGGTGTCCTGATCGGCCGTGATTGGAATTACGCCGTACCGGCTGATGCGGCCGACCGTGGGCTTGATCGCGGCGAGCATATTTTGATTGGCCGGGCTGAGAATCGATCCCGACGTTTCAGTGCCCACATTTCCGGCCCACAAATTCGCCGCCGTGCCCACCCCGGAGCTTGACCCGCCGGTTTGAAGCGCGGGCCGTCCATCGGCGGCGCCGTCGCGCGGGTCGCGGCGCGGATCGTAGGGATTCATTCCGAAACCCCCGACCGCATTGTAATTCCCGGGCATCGGCGTGGGACTGCCGGCCACCCAATTCGCAAGCTCAGTCAGGCCCGTCTTGGCGATGATGATAGCCCCGGCGTCCGTCAGATTCTTGCGCAGCGTCGCGTCGTAGGGCGGAATCAGCGCTTCAAACGCAAGCGCCCCGCCGGTGGTGCGCAGATCGCTGGTCTGTATGTTGTCCTTGAGCGCGATCGGGATTCCGTGCAGTGGTCCGCGCACACGGCCCTGAGCACGCTCGCGGTCCCGCTCATCGGCCTCTTGAAGGGCAAGCCGGTTCACCGTGATGGCGGCGTGCAACTTGTCTTCGTAGAGCGCGATGCGGATCAGGTACTGCGTAACTAAATCGCGCGATGTGATGCGCCCCTGTTCCATGGCCGCGCGCATTGCGGGAATGCCGGCTTCCACGACATTAAACGGAGCACGATTGTTTTGTCCATGCAGAATCGGAACGAGGGCAATGGTTCCCAGAACAAGGAGCAAGGCGAATTTTTTCATTGCAGTTCATTTTATGCGATTGGCAGGCCACTCTACACACGCCGAGCGAAAATGTACGCGCGGCGGCTGGGATATTCGACGTCCACGCCATACGGGTCCCGTTCGATCGCTTCTTCGACTTCGAATCCGGCAGCCCGCGGATAATTTTTCATCGCCCCTGTCTCGTAGAAGATGAAGTCGACCGACACCTGTTGCCCCCACCATTCGTCTTTATGGACAATCTCCCTGCCGATGTGAAATGCGAGCAAAAGCACTCCCCGTGGCCGCAGCACTCGCCTGATTTCACGAAGCGCATTCACGACGTCCGCGGACAAAACGTGAACGATGGAATAGAATGCGGCGACCCCACGAAACGTGTGGTCCGCAACGCCGCTGAGCGCCCGCATGTCGCCCTGCTGGAATGAAATCGCCGGGTTCAGCCGCCGCGCACACTTCACCATCTCAGGTGAGACGTCTATACCGCACACCGAACAAACCCGGCTAGACAAATACCGGGCGGCCTGCCCCGGCCCACACCCCAAATCGCAGATTGGGCCGGCGGATCCCTCAGTTTTTTCAACCAGCCAATCCAACATCTTGCGGTCGAATGGCTTCCGGTCTAATTCGTTTTCGAATTCGGCGGCATATTTATCCGCCACGCGATCGTAGCTGGAGGCGATCGGCGCCGTCCCTCCAATGTACTTTGCCCAATGCTAATTCGTCGTCACCTGCACCCTGCGCAGCGGGTTGACAGCCGTGTCCGAAATCTTGATATTGTTCACGACTTGAATGGCGCCCGCCGTCCGGGCCATGCGGGTTGCCGCGCCTTTGTGTTGTATAACGTTCGTGTTACCGGTCCAGGTGGCGATTCCACCCTTCACGTGCACCTGGAAACCATCCTTCCCGATCTTCGACTTGGCCAATTTGAATTTGATGGTGGCCTCGATCTCAGCGTCGCTGAACCTGCCCTGGCTGTGTGACTTTGTAAGCGTTCCGCCGTACATGCCCAGCGAACAAAACAATAGCGAGAGGACTACAAGAATTTTCTTCATGTCTATTAGTGCGTGGAAACGCTATAATTCGCACATGAATCAGAACGAGAATCGGAACGAAATCGCCCGGCGAAGTTTCCTGACGGCCACCGCCATAACGGCTGCCTCCTATTCCCGGGTGCTGGGCGCAAACGACACGATTCAACTGGGCGTGATCGGCGCGGGCGACCGCGGCACGTACGTCATGACCAACTTCCAGAAGAATTCCAGCGTCCATGTGGCCGCCGTCTGCGACATCTATAGCGAGCACATCGATCGCGCCCGGCAAAAAGCGCCCGACGCCAAGAGCTTTGGCGACCACCGCAAGCTGCTCGAGGAAAAAGGACTGGACGCCATTCTGATCGCGACTCCGGATCACTGGCATTCCGTGGTGGCCATCGATGCGCTCAACTCCGGGCGCGATGTGTACGTCGAAAAGCCGCTGACGCTCCGGCCGGCGGAAGGCCCGCGCATCGTCAAGGCCGCCCGCGTTAACGATCGCGTTTGCCAGGTCGGAATGCAGCAGCGCTCCGGCAAGCATTACATCGAGGCCAAGCGCGAGTACATCGACAAGGGCCGATTGGGTAAGATCACGCTGGCGCGCACCTGGTGGCATGGAAATGGATATCATCTGCGCCGCGCGCCCGCCTCGCTGCAGAACAAGCCGTCCAATCTGGATTGGTCGCGCTTTCTAGGTCCGGTGAAATGGCGCGATTGGGATCCGCAGCAATATTACAATTGGCGCGCTTATCTGGATTTCGGCGGCGGCCAAGTCACCGATCTGTTCACGCATTGGATCGACGTGGTGCATATGTTCCTGGGCCAGGATGTGCCCAAGTCGGCTGGGGCCGCCGGTGGCGTATTCGCCTACAAAGACGGACGCACCGCGCCGGACACGATCAACGTCCTGCTGGAATATCCCACCGATCTGACTGCGACTTTTGAGGCGACGCTGGTTCCCGGCATCAAAGGCGAGGGTATAGAGATTTGCGGGACGGAGGGGCGTCTGCTGATCGACCGCCGTCACTACGAATTCCATACGACCGCGCGAGGCGCGCAGCCGGTGATCGTGACGGCCGAAGATCCGGACATGACCTTCGCGCACGTCAGCAATTTCCTGGAGTGCGTCCGCACGCGCCAGCGTCCGAACGCGGATGTGCTGATCGGCCACCGTTCGGCGCAGGCCTCGCACCTGGGAAATATCGCATACATGGAAAAACGCCGGATCGACTTCGATCCGCAACGGGAAGAAATCCTCCCGTTTTGAACTTGACCTATTGCGTACCCAGGAACTTCTTCACATCCGGATACAGCAATTCGTGCACATCCGGCTTATCCAAATCCGCCTTGCGCACCACCCTAGCCGGCAGGTCGATCTGCTTTGGCGACGCCACTCCGTTCAGTTTGTCCACCAGCGTCTTCACCGCTTCAAAACCCATCTTAAAAGGATCCTGCACCACCATCGCGTCGATCGTCCCGCCTTGCAGATCGGCAATCAGCGCATCGCTCGAATCGAACGCGACGAATTTCACCTTCCCCGACAAACCCCGCGACTTGAGCGCCAGCGCGGTGCCCAAGCTGCTCGGCTCCGACGACGCGAAGAGGCCATTCAGATCCGCGTGCGCCGTAAGAATATTCTCCGCCGCGGCCCGCGACTTGGACGCGTCGGACATGCCGAACTGCCGCTGCACCACTTCGATCTTCGGGAACTCGCTCTTCATGACGTCTTCAAAACCGCGCTCGCGATCCATCGTGGAAGCGCTGCCCGGCGCATGCATCACCATCGCGACTTTGCCTTTGCCCTCCAGCAACCGCGCCAATTCGCGCGCTCCCATCTTGCCGGCTTCGTAGTTGTTGGTCGCCAGAAACGTCATGTAGTTGGTGGAATCCACTCCTGAGTCGAATACGGTGACGGGGATCCCTAATTCCGCGGCGCGATCCAGCGACCGGTTCAACACCTTGCGTTCCGTGGCCGCAACGGCGAGACCATCCACGTGCTGCGTCAGATACGAATCCACAATCTGCATCTGCCGGTCGTATTCGGTTTCCTGCGGTGGTCCGTTCCACAGAATTTCCACGCCGAATTTCTCCCCCGCGGCCGCCGCGCCGGCGTGCACCGTGATCCAAAAAACGTGCGACGTTCCCTTCGGGACAACGGCGATCTTTTTCTTCTTGCTGCTCTGGCACGAGCTCAACAACATCAGCGCCACCGTCAGCGCCGCCAAAGTTTTACTGTGCACACCAACCCCCGTCGATCAAAATATCCGTGCCTGTAATGAAGGATGCGTCTTCCGAACACAGGTACAGCGCCAGTTTGCCGATATCTTCCGGATTGCCCCAACGGCGCTGCGGCGTGCGCGACATGAATTGCTCGTTCTTTTCCGCGTCGCTCATAATGGGCACAGTCATCTCCGTAGCGAACGGCCCGGGACTGATCGCCACCACCGTGATATTTTCCTGAGCGAGCTCCAGCGCGAGCGACTTCGTAAATCCAATCAGCCCGGCTTTGCTTGCCGAATAGGCGGTGCGTTGTGGAAATGAAATGTGGCCCATGATGGAAGCGATGTTCACGATTCGGCCGTAGCCCCGTCCCAGCATGTGCGGGACGAACGAGCGGCACATCAGAAAGACGCTGGTCAGGTTAGTTTGAATTATGCTGTTCCACTCGTCGAGCGAATAGTCCACGCACAACTTGCGGATGTTGATGCCGGCGTTGTTGATCAGAATATCCGCGGGCCCAAATTTTGCGAGTACATCTTTTTCGAGATTCCGGACCTGCGCTTCGTCGGCGATATCGCAGCGGAACACTTCGGCCTCCGCCCCAAGCTGACGCACTTCGCCGGCCACAGCGGTGAGCGCCTCAACATCGCGTCCGACAAGCGCCAGCTTCACACCCGCCGGCGCCATCGCGAGCGACATGGCTTTTCCCAATCCGCGGCTAGCGCCCGTAACAAGTGCCACACGTCCAGCTATGCCCATAAGACGCCCATTGTACCCGTCTTTCAGAGGTTGGTTTTGAAATGATAAGACCCCGGCAATCACCGGGGCCCGGGAGGGAAAGCTACTCGACTTCCTTATTTCGCTTCTTACGATTGCGCTTGCGCGCCAGAGCTTCCTTGGTGCGCTTCTTTTCACCCGGCTTCAGATAGAACGAGTGCCGCTTAATCTCTTTAATGATGTCTTCCTGCTGCACTTTTCGCTTGAAGCGCCGCAGGGCACTCTCTAACGTCTCGCCGTCTTGCACGTGGACTTCAGCCACTAATAACTCACCCCCCTTGGTATAAACATCTCTAACCATAATAGCGGGTTCTGCTGAAAACCGGTAGTGGGTCAATTTGTTTTTCTGGCCCGTCATGGGGCTTGACGCTTGCCTAGACTCAGTGCTCTAGCCTTCCGTTTACCGCTTCCCCTCCGCGTACCTCCGAGACCGCTCAAGCAGCGCTATCCTTGGAAGAATCCAAGGAGAGGCAGCGTGACACTTGCAATTGGCGTCGTATGTACAGATGGAGTAGTTCTTGGAACTGACCTTGAGTATACGGGTTCGTATGAGAAGTTCCCAGGACCGAAACTTTGGCGGGTATGCCCGGAATTGGCGTCATACATCGCCCTTGCGGGTGCGGGCAACCCCTCTTCAATAGACCACGTCAAGCGGATCGCTGAGGGTGAAATCAGGAGGAGTAAGGGCGCTGTCGAGGATATAATCTACGCCTTCGAAGTTGGCCTGCGTTCGCTATATACGCTCCACATTGATCCATCTCCGAAGGAGTCCCAGGAAGCGCTTGAAGTATGGATCTTGTTGGCGATACAGGACGGATTTCGATTCCGGTTGTTCCACAACGATAGGACCGTTCTTGCTGAGGTTGAAAAGGTTAATTGTTCAGGGCTGGGGTTATATGTCGGCTACACCCTGTTGGAGCGTTTGCTGCCGAAACACTGTACTACAGAATTGACCTCCCAGGTCGTTGCGTATGTTCTTGCTGTCTC
>DATDHK010000074.1:0-7224 GCA_036521635.1 Bryobacteraceae bacterium
TGGATTCGAGCCGGCGCGGGCGGCGTTGGGCGTCGCGGCCGCGGGAAATCAGGCCGGCGCGCTCCAGCACCTTGAGATGTTTGGAGATGGCCGGCTGAGTCATGGCGAACGGGCCGGCCAGCTCCGTTACCGACGCTTCGCCGGACGCAAGCCGGGCCAGGATCGCCCTACGGGTGGGGTCGGCGAGCGCCGCGAAGGTTGAGTCTAGTCTCCGCGAAACGTTCATTACCAATCAGTTGTATAACCATCTGATTATGTAATAAGGCGCCGCGGATGTCAAGAGTCAGCCAGCCGGTCCAACGCTTCGCCGGTCAGGCGGAATAGCGTCCAGTCGTCCAAGGGCGCCGCGCCGAGGCCTTTGTAGAAATCGATTGAGGGCGTGTTCCAGTCCAGTACGGCCCATTCGAATCGGCCGCAATTGCGATCTTTGGCTATCTTCGCGAGGTGGATCAGCAGGGCTTTGCCGATTCCCTTGCCGCGATGGGGCGGATCCACGAAGAGGTCCTCGAGGTAAATGCCGCGGCGGCCGAGGAAGGTGGAGAAATTATGGAAGAAGAGGGCGAATCCGACGGGCTCGTCGCGCCAATATGCGATGATCACTTCGGCCACTGGACGAGGGCCGAACAGGGCGTCGCGTAACAGATCTTCGGTGGCTACGACCTGATGCGATAGCTCCTCGTATTCGGCCAGCTTCTTTATGAAGCTCAATATTAGCGAGAGATCGCGCCCGGTGGCGGATGCTATGCGAATAGACATGCTGCAAAAGGCCGATTTTCAATCGGCGGCAGGTTATCAACCTGCCCTACAAACTAGAAAATCAGCTTGGCGCCTAGCTGGATCGACCGCGCGCCGCCCGCTCCCGTGATGAAGCCGAAGTTGGCGCTGTTGATGTCCGTGCTGGGGTCATTCCACTTCGGCGTGTTGATCACGCTGAAGGCCTCGCCGCGGAGCTGGATCTTCCAGCGCTCCGTAATGTTGAAATTGCGGAAGATGGATGCGTCCAAGCCCCACTGGCCGGGGCCGCTCATGAAATTCCTGCTCAGGTTGCCGAACTCGGGCAGTCCGCCATTTTCCGCGCCTGGCTGCGCGAAGCAATTGGTGGTTACCAAGGTTGCCCCGCTGAACTTGCAGATAGTTGGGGTGAACCACGTGGCGCTGCGGCCATTACCCTTGGTTACCTGGACACCGTCCGGTCCAAAATAATTCAAAGTGTTGTTGTTGCCCGGCGCCTTTAGATTGGCGGAACTGCCGGCAAAGGTAGTGAGCGGATGTCCGGAATAGATGGTCAGGATTCCGTTCAACTGCCATCCACCCAAAATCGCACCGACCGGGCCGGATGTCAGGTATTTTTTGTTCTTGCCGAACGGTAGCTCATATACATAGCTCTGCGCGAAGGTGAGCTTGCGATCGAAATCCAAACGGCGCCAATTCCGCCGGGCATTGATGTAAAAGTCGAGTCCGGAGTCCTCAGACTGCATGCCCATGGCCTTGGCATAGGTGAACGACGTGGTGAGAGCGAAGCCACCCGAGAAGCGCTTATCCAATTTGGCCTGCAGGGCGTTGTACATGGAACTGTAGCCCACGTAGCGATCTTCCACGCTGGCCTTCTTCCCAAAGAGTATGTTCAAAGGCTGACTGGCAACATCGCCTCCCAAGGTGGTGGACGCGTTTAAGTTGTAATTGGCGGGCTGATCCACGCCATGATTGCCGACGTAAGCCACTTCAAACGCGAGATTGTAGGGCAGCGACCGTTGGATGGCCAGGTTCCACGATTCAGTGTAAGGCTCGCGGAAATGCGGATTGATGAAGAAATAGGTGGAGTTCAGATCCGGGTTGGTAATGATGCCGTTGGACGGAATCGAAACCGGCTGGAACGCCGGGAATCCGGCCTGGAACGTCGCGATTTGTCCGCCCGGCAGCACGATCGGACAGAAGCTGCAATTCGCCGAAAACACGTTGTTCTGTTTCACCGGGTAATTGTACGCGTAGGTGTTGTCCGGGAACGGAGCATAACTGATGCCGAACCCGGTGCGAATTACGGTCTTCTCGTTCAGGCGGTAAGCGATTCCCAGGCGTGGAGCGAAGTCCTTGTAATGTCTCTGAAGGCCCAGATCCAGGGGATTCCCGCCGATTCCGGCGATCACCAAGGTGTTGTTGGTGGGGTCATACTGCGAGAACCCGGCTTTACTCGCCGGCGTGGCCGGTTGATAGAATTCCCAACGCAGGCCCAGGTCGAGCGTCAGTTTCGGGGAGACTACCCACTTGTCCTGCACGAAAGCGAAATATTCCCACTGGCGGTAAGCCGGGAAAATAACCGGATAGTCGCGGCCGGCGGCATTTGGAACGTCCAGCAGGAAACTGGCGAACGAGTTCACGAAACTGGTGGATGCTCCGGAAATGGAAGTCTGGGCCGTGCTGAACTGATATCGTCCGCGCGGGTTGACGGTCTGGGTCTGAAGCAATTCGTCGCGGATGCGGCGCATCTCGAAGCCGAACTTGATGCTGTGATTGCCCTTGGTCTTGGTCCAGGTGTTGGACAGCAGGATGTTGGTTTCCGCCCGAATCCACGGCAAGCTGGCCGAAAATCCAATGAACGGATCGCCAAAATTGTCGAGGGCGATTTGCGGCGGCCCGCTGGTCCAGGGAATGCCATTGATGCCCGGAATCCCAAGCTGGTCGGCGGTGTTTTGTCCATAACCGAACTGCTGGGCATCGTTGCGATACCGGTTCACACCGGCGCGCACTTCGGTAATCAAGGTGGGCGAGAAGACGTGCGTGTAATTGATGGCGCCGCTATGCGTGCCTTGAATGCCGGTGCCCTCGAAACCGTTTCCGCTCACACCGCGGGGGCCGCCGTAGATTCCATAGACGGAAGCGTCGGTGGTGACTGGCCGCGAGAAGCTGTATCGAATCGAGAGGCGATCTTTATCGGTCTGGTTATGATCCACCTTGACGTCGAACTGATCCGTGTTGCGGAAGAAGGGGCTGTTCACGAAGTAGTTCTGCGTAAACGGATTGCTGAGCGACGACAAATTCGGCAACGGGATGATCCCCAGAATCTTCGTGGAAACCGGATTGATCATATCCTTAGGGATGATGTTGCCCGAAAACGGCGTTCGTCCGGCGCCCGTCGCTTGATTGCCGGTAAACGGATTATAAATAACCGCCGGATTCTGGCCCGGCGCGGCGACGTTGAGATTGCCGGTCCGCATGTCCGCCAAGGGCACGTTCAGACGATCGTTGTTCGCGCTGTGGTCCTCGATGCGCAGATAGTCGCCGAAGAAGAACGTCTTGTTCTTGCGGATGGGTCCGCCGATGGTGCCGCCGAAATAATTGTAGGTGAAGTGGCCGCGCGCCGGATCGTACCAGTTTCTGGCAGCGAGAGCGCTGACGCGATTGAACTCATACACCGATCCGTGAAGTTGGTTGGTGCCGGACTTCAAGATTACGTTCGTTACGCCGCCGGTGGCGCGTCCCAATTCAGCCTCGAAATTGCTGGTGGTGACGTCGATGGTGAGCAGCGCTTCCTGCGGTGGAATGAGAACTTGCAGCAGGCCGGTGCGCTCGTTGTCGTCGATTCCTTCGAGCTGGAGGTTGTCGCCCAGCCGGGATTGCCCGTTGAATCTGGTCGCCAAGCTCACCTGGGGATTGAAGAAGGCGGAGTGCTGCGATTCGGGCAGCGCGGCGCCGGGAACCAGGATGGTCAAGCTTTGGAAATTGTGGCTTCCGCCCAGCGGCAGCTCGGCGAGCTGCTTGGTTTCGATCTTGCGGCCGGTGTCGGCGCGCTCGGTCTGAAGCAGCGGCGCCTCAGAAGTCACGTTGACCGTTTCGGTAACTTGTCCGGGTTGCAGCGACAGATCGATGCGCTGCGACGTGTTGACGATGACGTCTACGCCGGCGCGCGAGGCCCGCTTGAAGCCGGTCTGCTCCGCGACGACGGTGTAGGTGCCGGGCGGCAGGTCCGGGAAAGAATAGTTGCCGCTCTCGCTTGTAGTGGCGGTGCGGACCAGTCCCGTGTTCTGGTCGGTAATAGTTATTTTTGCGTTAGCAACAACGCCGCCGGAGGAATCCGTGAGGGTCCCCACCAGCGAGCCGCTGACGGCCTGCGAAAAAGCCATACTGGCGCCCAACAAAGCCAGCAGAAGAAGAATACAAATCGAACGAAGATTCGCCATCACGTGTCCCCCAGACTCAGATTTGAGGTCAAACCAACCTAACCGCAGATAACGGGAATTATAGGTCATACGGTCGTTGACAAGCAAGGTCTAAGTTTCGGGGGCTCAAGAACCGGTGGTGGGGCAGGATGGCATCCCGCGGCCGATTGGTAATCGGCCCGTTCGGTGGAGCGTCCAAAGCGGCAAGCCGATTTGACAATCGGCGGCAGGTTACCAACCTGCCCCACAATTTCTCATCCGATGTCGGGCAAGGTCAGCAGCGCGTCGTTGAAGCGGTTCGTGAAGTTCGCGATGCAGATTGTGAGCGTCAGCTCCACGATCTGATCGTCATTGTAGTATTGCTTCAATTCATTGATGGCGCCTTCGCGGATGCCGGACGCTCCGCGCGTTACTCGCTCGGCGTAGAGCAGCGTGGCTTTTTCCTTGGCGTCAAAGGCGTCGCTTCGCAGGGGGAAGGCCAGCGCTTTGAGCTGCTCGTCGGTCACGCCGTTCTTTTTTCCGGAGGCCGAGTGCGCCTTGAAACAGTACTCGCATCCGTTGATGAGGGCTGTCTTCAGGTACGCCAGCTCCTTGTATTTCGCTTCCACCGTGCCCTTGTTAATCACCGCGCCGTAGAGCGGCATGAAATGTTCCAGCGCTTCAGGGACTCGCGCCATGGTGGCGAAAAAACTGGGCATTTTGCCGAAGGCCTGGGTTAGTCTGTCGAAGATCGGCTGTACACTCGGCGCCGCGTCGAGCCTGGAAAGCGGACTGATACTTACTAGTGGCATTGAATAGTTTCCTTTCGCGGGCCTGGGCCCACTTTTGTTTGGATTACACCGCGCCCGAATGGTTTCGTTTTTGTGAGCTGATCACGCCGGTATTCAAACCCAGCGTGCTGAGGCCGCCGAAGAAACGGGCATGCTCAATTTTAACGCAACGGTCCATCACTACTTCCAGGCCGGCGTCGCGCGCGCGCTGGGCGGCTTCTTCGTGAATCACTCCGAGCTGCATCCAAATCACTTTCGCGCCGATCTTGATGGCTTCTTCGACGATGCCGGGCACGGCCGCCGGCTCGCGGAAAATATCCACGATGTCCACCGGGCCGGGCACGTCGAGCAGCGTGGGATAGCATCGGAGTTTCAACACTTCCTTTTCGCGTGGATTCACCGGGATCACGTCGTAGCCTTCCGACCGCAGATAAATCGCGGCGAAATGGCTGGGCCGGAATGGATTGGAAGAAAGGCCCACCATGGCGATCCTTTTGTAGCGTTCCAGTATCCGGATGCGATCCCAAACGGTGGTCGCAAAACGACCCTGGTTCACTGGCGAGTTGCCGCTTACGCCGTCGGCCATTATGCTTTGCCCGCGGGACTGAGCGCCTGGTCGAGGTCCCAGATAATATCCTCGACCTCTTCGATGCCGACCGAGAGGCGCACCAGGTCGTCACTGATGCCGCACGCCTTTTTTTCTTCGTCGCTCAATTGCTGGTGGGTCGTCGACGCTGGATGAATCACCAGGCTTTTGGCGTCGCCGACGTTGGCGAGATGCGAGACCAGTTGCAGGCTTTCAATGAATCGCCTGCCGGCATCGAGTCCGCCGCGCACGCCGAAGCTCATGATTGCGCCCGCGCCTTTCGGCAGATACTTCTGGGCCAGGGCGTGATAGCGGCTGGTTGTGAGGCCCGGATAATTCACCCACGCGACCTGCGGATGGCCTGCTAGAAACGCCGCCACTTGTTGCGCATTCTGCGAGTGGGCCTGCATGCGCAGCTTCAAAGTTTCGAGTCCTTGGAGAAACAGAAAGGAGTTGAAGGGGCTGATCGCGGGGCCGAAATCGCGCAAGCCTTCGACGCGCGCTTTCATGATGTACGCGAAGTCGCCGAAGGTTTCGTAGAAGCGTATGCCGTGATAGCCCTTGCTCGGTTCGAGCATTTGCGGAAACGCGCCGCGGTCCCAGGGGAAGCGTCCGCTGTCGACGATCACGCCGCCGATGGAGGTTCCGTGTCCGCCGATAAATTTCGTGGCGGACTGCACCACGATGTCCGCGCCGTGCTCGATTGGGCGGCAGAGATAGGGCGAGGCGAAAGTGTTGTCGATCATCAGCGGAAGGTTGGCTTCGTGCGCGATCGCGGCGACGGCTTCGATATCCAGGACATTCATGAGCGGGTTGCCGATGGTCTCTCCGTAAATCAGGCGCGTTTTCGGCGTGATGGCGCGGCGAAAGTTTTCAGGGTCGTCGGGGTCGACGAAGGTTGTGTTGATGCCGAGCCTGCGGAAGCTTACGTCGAATTGCGTGTACGTGCCGCCGTAGAGCGCGTTGGAAGCGACGATCTCATCGCCCTGCTGAAGCAGACTGGTGACGGCGATAAACTGTGCAGCTTGGCCGCTCGACACTGCCAGCGCGCCCACGCCGCGCTCGAGCGCCGCCATCCGCTCTTCGAATACGGCGGTGGTGGGGTTCATGATGCGCGTATAGATGTTGCCGAAGCGTTGCAGGTTGAATAGATTCGCGGCGTGCTCGGTGTCTTCGAAAACGTACGAGGTGGTTTGATAGATGGGGACGGCGCGCGAGCCGGTTTCCGAGTCGGGACGCTGACCGGCGTGGAGCGCGCGCGTGCTGAAGCCGAAGACGCGGTCTTCAGTGCTTCCGTTGTTGGTGATTTTGCAGGATAACGTTTCCTCTGGCATTATTTTCTGATTGTACGATGCCGCCGCGGGGTGGGACGTTTAGCGTGCCGGGATGCTTCGCTTGACTTGATACAAGCCGATAACCACTAGCCCAAGGAGAGTAAGAAGAATGGTAGGCGGTAGCGGCGTCTGCGGCGGCGGCTGCCCGGTGGACAGGGTGAACCTGCCGATCTGATTCTGTATGGGAATCGGTACTGAGCGCTTATAGCAGCATACAGAGCCACGACCGCGAGGGAGCGATCACTCTAGAACACCAGTCGCACACCCAGTTGCGCCTGCCGTGGATCACCCAAACCACTCTGCACCGTGCCGTCGAAGTTGAAAAGCAGGCTGGTGGTTTCCGGATGCTTCGGGTTCGCGCGATTGGTCAGGTTGAACAC
>DATDHK010000075.1:0-10652 GCA_036521635.1 Bryobacteraceae bacterium
AACCCAACAGAAGTACAATCGTCAGATGGATACTTCACGGCGGAGTTTCTGTCTTTCTCTCCCGGCGGTGGTTGCACTGCCTGCTTCGTGGACGGCTTTCAGTACTGCCCTCCGCGCTGCACCCAGCGCGCCCGACGCCAACAACGAAACCTATTGGTCGCTGGTGAAACGCCAGTTTCCTCTGGAAGACAATTTGGTCTATCTGAATGCCGCGAACGTTTGCCCCGCATCGCGTCCCGTGCTGGACCGGCATGCGGAGTTCATGCGCGATTTCCAGGCCAATCCGTCGTTTCAGAATCGCGCGAAATATGAAACGCTGCGTGAGCGGCTGCGTGAAAAGGTGGCGGCGATGCTGCGCGTGTCGGCCGACGAGCTGGCCATTACTCGAAATACCAGCGAGGGGAGCAACATCATAGTCAAAGGCGTCGACCTGAAACCGGGCGACGAGGTATTGATCACCGATCACAACCATCCTTCGAATAACGACTCCTGGAAAGTCCGGGCGCAGCGCGAGGGATTCGTGGTGAAGACGCTGCCGGTGCGCGTGCCTGCGGCGAGCCGCGACGAACTTATCTCGCTGGTGGAAAAAGGTGTGACGCCACGCACCAAGGTGATCGCGATCACGCATGTCACCAGCACCACCGGGATCCTGTATCCGGCCCGTGAGATCGCCGAAATCGCGCGCAAGCGTGGCATCTGGATGCATCTGGATGGCGCGCAGACTTTTGCTTGTCTGGATGTGAATTTGAAAGATATCGGCTGCGATTCCTATTCAGCTAGCGCGCATAAGTGGCTGATGGGGCCGCTGGAGGCGGGGATTCTCTACGTGCGCGCGGAGCGCATTCCGCAGATCTGGCCGTCCATCGTAACCGCGGGTTGGACCGATCATCTGAAGGGTGCGCGGAAATTGGAGGTCTACGGGCAACGGGACGATCCGCGTATCGTCGCGTTGGAAGCGGCCATCGATTTCGTGGCGCTGATCGGTATTCGGACCATTGAAGCGCGCACTAGATTCCTGGCCACATGCATGAAGCAGCAGGTCGCCGAAATCGGAGGCGTGAAACTGAAGACGAATCTGGAGCCGGAGCTTTCGGGCGGCGTGGTGAAGTGCGACATCAATCGCGTGCCTACCAAGCAGGCTTATGATTCGTTGTGGAACCAGCATCGGGTTGCGATTGCGATGACGGCGTCGGGGGATTCGCAAGGGCTGCGATTCTCACCGCATATTTATAATTCCCGGGAAGAGATTGATCGGGCGGTAGGGGCGATTAGATCGCTGGCGTCGTGACAACCGCTCCCTTACGGTCGCGGCTCAGAAACGCGGTCGGCGTTTTTTGTTCCATGGAAGTTTGCCTGCGGCGTTGAACTGTCTGTTCAGGTGTGCGACTACTGCTTCCAATTGAGCTTTCGCTGCGCTGGGTGAGAGTTCCGTGCCGCTAAAGTTCGCTCGCTTGGCCCACGATTTCCAAGTTTGCAATTCTTTCGTATGGAAGCCGCGCTCAGTGTGTACGCTCTCCGAATAAACCAGCAGCCGGGTTTCCAGTTCGCGCACCGGGTCGCCGGAGGAGGAAAGCCGCGTCTCTTTGTCCACCTCTTTTAGCAGGGCCTTGGCGTCTTTCGATAGTCCTTCCAACTGCCACGGTTCACGCGCGGTGGCGACCGCAAATACAGCCGGCCACAAGGGCCGACGAACCAGCGTGACCTTGCCCGAAATCAATTTCACCAGCAGCACATCGGGATGCTCGTGAAGCCGGCAAGCCAGGCTGTACATCTCGTGCGACTGCGGATGCGTCCACCACGAGCCGCGCACGTCATCGCCCGCCACGAATCCCGTGACGCTGGGAAACTTCGCATCGGCGTCCAGCAGCAAGTCGAATTCATGAAGGCGATCCAGCAGTTCGTCGAATTTCATGGAGGCTAGCGAAAGCCGATGTCGGTCTTGACGGCTTCCATCCAGTTATAGACGATGGGGCAGTATTCGGTGCGCTTCAGAAATTGCCACATGCGGCTGTCGATGGAGCCAGCGCCTCGGACCAAATGCGGGAAATTGGCGCAGTTGTGCGGCCTGGCTTCGTAAACGCTGCAGAGATTTCCGTTGAGGAAAACGCATCCGGCCGCGTCCGTGCGCTTCAGAATCAGATCGCCTTCCGCGGCTGTCTGAGTATAGTCGCGGATGAATTCATCCTTCGTGACCCCTATGAATTTTGCGAGCTTCTCAAGGTCGCGATCGATCAGCGGGACCTCGCCCAGGCGGCAACAATTCGCGCATTCCGTGCAGTCGATTTTGGATTCTATCTCTTCGGCCAAGATGCGCAAACGCCGGTCCGAATGCCGGTGATTTCTGAGATAGGCGCGGAAACGGGAGTTCTCACTTTTGTTTTGTTGCCCCAGCCTGCGGATCTGGACTAGATCGGTGAGCATGCTCTTACAATAGAATATGTCTTCGACTACGGACGAATTCTACCGCATCCAAAAACTGCCTCCGTACGTGTTTGCCGTCATCAACGAGATGAAGGCGAAAGCGCGTGCAGCGCAATTGGACGTGGTGGATTTGGGGATGGGCAATCCCGATGGCGCTACGCCCGAACCGGTAATCAGGAAGCTGGTGGAGGCCGCGCGCAATCCGCGCAATCACCGCTACTCGATGTCGCGGGGCATTCCGCATTTGCGGTTGGAGATTGCAAAACATTACCGGGCAAATTATGGCGTCGAGGTGGATCCGGAATCGGAAACCATCGTCACTATCGGCGCCAAGGACGCGCTGGCTCACTTACTGTTTGCGGTGATCGGCCCTGGCGACGCGGTGGTGTCGCCCAACCCCGCTTATCCGATTCATCAATACGGAGTGATCATGGCGGAAGGCCATGCCTGCATGCTTCCCATGCCCGATCCTGCGACGTTCTTAAACGGCCTGGAGCATTTGTACCGGACCTCTTCACGCAAGCCGAAGATGATCCTGATCTCGTTTCCTCACAATCCGACGACGCAGTGCGTGGACCTGCAATTCTTTCGCGACATTGTTGCATTGGCGCAGCGGCACGGGACCATGATCGTTCACGATTTCGCTTACGCCGATATCTGTTTCGACGGCTATCGCGCGCCCAGCATTCTCGAAGTGGAGGGCGCGAAGGAGATCGCCATCGAGATTTATTCCATGTCGAAGAGTTTCAATATGGCTGGCTGGCGCGTGGGATTTTGTCTGGGTAACCGCAAGCTGATCGCCGCGCTGGCGCGCATCAAGAGTTATCTCGACTACGGAATTTTCCAGCCTATTCAAATCGCCTCGATCATTGCGCTGCGGGAATGCGGCGACGAGACGAAGAAGATTTGCGCGACCTATCAGAAACGGCGGGATGTGCTGGTTAGCGGGTTGAATAGGGCGGGGTGGCCGGTGGAGTCGCCGCGTGGATCGATGTTTGTTTGGGCGCCGATTCCGGAGGCTTATCGGGCGGCGGGATCACTGGAGTTTTCGAAGCTGTTAATGGAGAAGGCGCTGGTCGGGGTGTCGCCGGGGATTGGATTTGGGCCGCTGGGGGAGGGGTTTGTGCGGTTTGCGCTGGTTGAGAATCAGCATCGGATTCGACAGGCGGTGAAGTCGATACAGGGATTTTTGAAGTCTTAGTGAGTTAGGTATTCGATGGTTGCGTCATGGAATTTGGCTCGGCCGCTTAGACGAAATTGGAGTGGTGCATTGCCTGGCGATTTGAAATCGAATGATTTTTCTTCGAAGTGCGCGACGCTGGTGTTCGCCGTTATCACTTCCACTGCGAGCAGCGCGTTGTCTTCGAGGTAGAGTGTGGCTCGGTAGTTGCCGGCGGGCAAAAGGACGGGTTGGCCGATCATCAAATAGTTTTGGCGCTCGTAGATTACGTCCTCTGTCAGGTCGATGGTATACAACGGGCGGGGATTCGCGCCAGCTTTTCCGAGCGTGTAGAGATAGTAAGGATATTGAAAGCTGATCAGATCGAGGTCCGTGATGCGGGTTGTTGAGAGGAGGCGGTCGCCTGGGCGCATCTGTGTGCGGATCATGTCCGGGTTCCGCACAATTCGCACATCGTAGCGGCCGGTGGCTTCAATCTGGAGGATTGCAATATCGGTGAGGCCGAAATCGCGCTGCCACTCAATGAAGAAATCGTCGATAGGAGTGATGCGGTGGCTCTCCTGATAGGCGGCCATGTTGCCGCAGATGACGAGCCGGTCGTCTGGATGAAGGCCGGTTGAGGTTAGCCAGTTGGTGATGCGCATTGTATCAATGCGTCCGGCGCGGCTCAGTTCGTCCAATTCCTTCGCGCTACTGGCGAAGATTCCGCCGAAGAAAATCAGGATGAGCAGGGCGGCGAACGATTGTATGCGCCGGGCGAAGAGAAACGCGATCGGTAGTCCCATGGCGACGATCGCGAACGCAGTCACGATGAGCATGTGGCGCTTGGTGAACGTGGCGACGCCGGCCCACGCGAAGGAACCGATTGCGCTGGCCCATGGAATATCGATCACGGGGTTGTAGGGGAATGCGTAAAGCGAGACGAGCCCGAGCAAAACTAGCGGCACGCCCACAAATGCGAGTTTGGTTTGGAGGCTTGCTGTGCCGAGCGATTCCATTCCTTTCACCGCGAAGATGGCCATGATGGGGATCGAATAGAGCAGCAGACGCTCTTTGACGAAACCCATCATGCCGGCTTCGAGTACGCCGTGAATTGCGATCTGAAAGAACAGAGTCGTGGTCAGCAAAACCACCAGGGCGAGGTGGCTCTGGGCATTGCGGCGGAACCAGAGGAACAAGGGCACCGCTGTTAGCAGCCCCGGGGCCAGCAGAAAGTCGCCTAGAAACACCGCCATCAAGTTGACGGATAGTTTGCTCAGGCCGCGTTCCTGAAACTCTATTCCGTAGACGCCCAGCGGCGATGCGCCGTGCGTGTGCTTGAACGCCAGCCAAGCGAATTGTGTTGCCGCGACCAGCGCGAAGATCCAGAACGTGGACAGGCCGGGACGGCGAGGAGTGAGCGAGAGTATCAGCACCGTTGCCAAGACGGCCGCGGCAAATGACCAGGCTGCTATTTTTGTGAGCAACATCGCGGAGAGCAACGTGCCCGCAAGCAAGCTGCGTTTGATGGTGGGCTGGTCCAGCCATCGGGCGAACGCCCAGAATGCAGTTAGGAACAGCGGGTAGTTGAGCGTTTCCGTCATGTACATTCCGGCGAAGAGTGTGTGCGGCAAGAAGGCCGCCGCGGCCGCAAGCAACAACGCGGATCGCCTGTCGAGTTCAATGTGGCGGGCCAAGCCGTACGCCGGAAAGACTACCAGGCAAATCGCAAGGCAACTGAAGAACAGTGCGGATGTTCTCGCATTCGAACCCACAGAGTGCGTGAAGGCCACGAAGAGTGGATAGAACGGCGGTAAGCCGGTATGGAATTCGCCGCGCGTGGTGAATCCGTTGCCGAGCCGGAGATTCTCGCCGACGGAAATGTATTGCACTTCGTCGGTCGCTAAAAGCGGAAATTCGGACTCATGGCGGAGGCTGACAAAATGCACGGCGACGCCGATGAGGTAGATCGCGATCAGGTGCTTCATGCGCCAGCCGAATCGCGCCTGGTGAAAACAAAATCGCGCTGGATGGTGAAGTTTGCGATGAAGATCAAACCCTCGGCCAGCAGTTTAGCGGGCATCACGTGCATACCGAACGCGGAGGTTAGGAGTCTTATCAATGAATATGACAGCAGTCCGCTGCACAGCACCAGCAAAAGATATTTTGGCAACACGACTCGATGATTCTGTTTCGAAAGAAATACCAGGCGGCGAGCGAACGAGTAGTTGAAGACTATCGCCGCCAGGCGTCCCACGATCTGGGATTGCGCAATGCCGCCCGTGAAATGGAACGCCGTGAAAAACACGATGTTGTCCACTAAAGCCGTCAGCATCGACAGCATGCTGAATCGAAGAAGAATGAAATAAATTCGAGTGGAGTCGAGAATGGGATTGAAGTGGGAGGCGCGATTCCCGTCGAGATAAATTGTACTGACACTCTCTTCGCGCATCGGATATGCCAGATGTTTGGCAGTGATGAGCATCTCCAGTTCGAAATCATAACCTGAGACGGAAATGCCCAACAGATGCGGAAGCAGCGAGCGGGGAATGCCTCGCAAGCCGGTCTGCGTGTCGGACAGGCGCTGGCCGATTAGCAGGCGGACCAGCGCTCGGCTGATCCTATTGCCCAGCCGGCTGCGAAGCGGGACGCGGCTATCGAACTGCCGGGCGCCCAAAATAACGGTATCCGGATGGGCGGCCAATTCAGATCCTATATGAAGAATGTCCGGGGCGGCGTGCTGGCCGTCCGCATCCGCCGTAACCAATCCCGCGAGATTCGGAAACGCACACAGGAAGTGATTTATTCCGGTCTTGAGCGCGGCGCCCTTTCCAAGATTTATGGCGTGACGAAGCAAGTGGACGCCGGCGATTTGCTCGATCTGACAGAACCGGTCCGCGAATTCGGGGCCGCTGCCATCGTCGACAACGATAATCGGTCCGGTGTGAGATTGCGCCAGTGTCCGCACCAGGTCGACCAGGAGATCCTCGGGCCGGTAGGCCGGAATGAGAACGGCGAACTGCCCGGAAATATCCCGCGTAGTTGAGCGCAATGTCGAGAGCAATTACGATTCTAACGTTCCCATCGCTGGTGTCCCGTCCGCTTTGGGTGTAGGCTGGCCGTATGGCAGCTCTTTCGGATGCGCCGCTGGCGCGCATTGTCGACCTGCGCCAGTTGCGCGCGGGCGATCTGGATCTGCTGCTCGACGAAGAGACGGAAGTGTGGCGCGACACATTGGATTGGGATTTCCGCGCGTCCGCCGGTTTGGTGCGCCGCTTCCTGGACATGCAAGCGCTGAACGGCTGCGCGCTGTTGTTGAACGGGCATCCAGTGGGATATTGCTATTTCGTTTCCGAGGAAAGAAAGGGGCTCATCGGCGACTTGTACGTGATGCAGGAATTCATGTCGGTGGAACACGAGCAGCGGCTGCTGGATTCCGTGGTGGACGTGTTGACAAAAACACCGTTCGTGAAGCGCATTGAAACACAGTTGCTGATGCTGCGGAGCGGCTCGCGGATCGTGCTGCCGAAAAAAAATCACGTACGCAGCCATCGGCGTAATTTCATGGAAGTGGATCTCGGCGCGGCGGTGCAGTTGCCGGCGGGCAAGAGCGCGTCTCCAATCCTGATCGATCGCTGGACGGAGCGGCGGCAAGACGATGCGGCCGCGCTCATCGCCAGTTCGTATCAGGGCCACATCGATAGTCAGATCAACGATCAGTATCGTTCGCCGGCGGGCGCGCGGCGCTTCCTGCAAAACATTATTCAGTATCCGGGTTGCGGCAGTTTCTTTCAGCCCGCTTCGTTTGTGGCGGTGGATACGGGGAGCGGGAAGCTTTGCGGAATGTGCCTTAGCAGCCTGGTGCAGTCGGATGTGGGACATATCACGCAGGTTTGTGTTACGCATGCTGTACGGGGCAAAGGTGTGGGTTACGCGCTGATACGGGGGGCGCTGGAGTCGCTGGCGATTCACGGGTGCCGGAAGGCGAGTCTTACTGTTACGGCGGCCAACACGGAAGCGATTGAGCTTTATGATCGAATGGGCTTTCGGAAGACGCGAGATTTTTCGGCGTATGTGTGGGAAGGCTTTTGAATCGGAGTATTATCTACGGGCCGATTGGCAGGTTACCAACGTGCCCTACATCTGCTAAACTCCCACCGATGACACGCGTACGCCGGCTTCCCGCTTTTGCGACTGCGCTTGCACTGGCTGTTCCAGTTTTTGCTGGCCCGGAATCGGTGCAGCTTGCCTATTTCAGCCTGACGGAAATCAAGGCTCACGCAGAGCGGACCTATCATCCGGGTGAAGGCAAGCCTTGAGAACGAAACCCGCCAGCGTCGTGGCCATTTATCCGGGCTCGTTCGATCCGATCACGAACGGCCACTTGGATTTGATCGAACGCGGCTCCGCATTTTTCGACAAGCTTATCGTCTCCATCCTGCGCCACGACGAAAAGCAAGCCCTGTTCAGCGTGGAAGAACGGGTGGAGATGCTGAACGAAGTGGTGGGCGGGTTTTCTAACGTCGAGGTCGGCTCGTTCGATGGGTTGCTGGTGGATTACGCCGCGCAAAACGGCGCCAGCGTGATTCTACGCGGCATTCGCGCCGTATCGGATTACGAATACGAATTGCAGATGGCGCTCATGAACCGGCGGCTGCGGCCGGAGATCGAAACCGTTTTCCTGATGGCGGGCGAGGCGCATTCGTTTGTCAGCTCGCGGCTGGTGAAGGAAGTGATTCGCCTGCGCGGAAACATCTCGGGCCTCGTTCCGCCCTCGGTAGAAGGTAGACTAAGAAAAAGAGTGTTAGGAGAATCCTAGGAGAAAATTGACACCTTCCATGCAAGCTACCTTTGATCTGACCGAGCGGATCTCGCGCATCAGCGAATCTTCGACCATGAAAGTCGCCGCGGACGCCGACCGGCTGCGACGCGAAGGCGTCGACGTGGTCGATTTTGGCGCGGGCGAGCCCGACTTTCCCACGCCCGAGAACATCAAGCAGGCAGCCATCGCGGCCATCGGCGCAAATTTCACGAAGTACACGCCGACCGGCGGCACGCTGGAACTGAAACAAGCCATTTGCGAACGGCATCGCACCGATTACGGAACCAACTATTCGCCGGCCGAGTGCATGGTGACGGTGGGGGGCAAGCACGCAATTTTTAATCTGATGCAGGTGCTCATCGGTCATGGCGACGAGGTCCTCATTCCCGCGCCGTATTGGGTTACGTATAAGGACGTTGTGAATTTCGCGGGTGGAACATGCGTGTTCGTTCAGAGCGATGAGGCCGACGGTTTCACGTTCACGGCAGAATCCATCGCGCCGCATATTACCAGCAAGACGAAGCTGCTGATTATCAACTCGCCGAACAATCCGAGCGGGGCGGTATTGAGCCGCCAGGAGCTTGGGAAAATCTACGCGCTGGCGTCCAAACATGGCGTGAAGGTGCTGACCGACGAATGCTATTGCCGCTTTCTTTATGAAGGCGAGCCGTGTTCGATTGCGTCCATGCCGGGTGCGAAAGATGACGTCGTGGTAGCTGGGTCGCTATCGAAAACTTATTCGATGACCGGATGGCGAATCGGTTTTGCTCTGGCGCCCAAGCCGATGATCGACGCCATGATGAAACTGCAAAGCCACACTACTTCGAATCCCACGTCGGTTTCGCAGAAGGCGGCTATTGAGGCGCTGCGCGGGCCGCAGGGGTCCATCGGAATTATGCTGGCCGAGTATCGCAAACGACGCGACTACATCGTGGGCCGGCTTCGTGCTATTCCCGGCGTCAGCATCGCCGAGCCGAAGGGTGCGTTTTACGCATATCCAAATGTCTCCGTCGGATTTCGCAACGGTATTTCATCGCCCATGCAGTTCGCTGAGCGCCTTCTTTCAGAGGCGCACGTCGCCGTTGTTCCAGGCGAAGCGTTCGGAACCAGGGAGCACGTGCGCATTTCCTATGCGACCTCGATGACTGAACTGGAGCGCGGGCTTGACCGGATCGAACATTTCATCCTTGAACGCTAAGGCGCCGCGTCGACTGCCCGTCTCCTTCAAAGAAAAAGTGTGGGGGACGCACGATCTCTTTCCGTGGTTTCCGGTTCAAGGCGCGAAAATTGGCGAGGCTTGGTTTGAAGCGGAGCTGCCGCTGCTGGTGAAGTTCGTCTTCACCACTGAGGCGCTGTCGGTTCAAGTCCACCCTGGCGATGCGTTCGCCGCCGCTCACGAGAATTCGCTGGGAAAAACTGAGATGTGGTATGTGCTTCGCGCTGAGGAGGGGGCGCGGGTTGCCGTGGGTTTGCGGGAATCGATCACGGCCGGGCAGTTGCGCGCAGCCGCCCTCGACGGAAGTATCGAGGGTCTATTGAACTGGGTAGACGTGAAGCTGGGCGATGCTTTCTTTATCCCGGCGGGTACTGTTCATGCTATCGGACCCGGCTTGGCGTTGTGCGAAATTCAGCAGCACTCCGATATCACGTATCGCCTCTACGACTATGGCCGGCCGCGCGAGTTGCATCTTGACAAGGCGATTCAGGTGGCGTCGGTGGAGGCATCGAAGGGTGGCGTCACGGCACTGCCGATAGATTGTGAGTATTTTCATGCTGAGCTGGCGAGGATAACGACAACGATCGAATATCCGCCGCCGGGTGAGCTTTTTCATTTATTGGTTTTTGCCGGCGGGATGGGGACGATTGGCGGGCAGCCGTTTCGAGAGGGCGAGACTTGGCTGGTGCCTGGGGAGGCGGATCCATTTTTGATTAAGCCGCACGAGCCGACTAAATTCTTGCGGACTTGGGTTCCGTGATTGCAGAAGCCGATTTTCAATCGGCCGCAGGTTACAACCTGCCCCACACTTAGCCGATGCCTAGTTCATCCACTCGCTCTAGCGGCGTGCCGCAGCGTCGGCAGATGATTGATGAACAATCGCCGCAAATTAGAGGGTCTGCTACGGCACAGTGGCATTGCGGACAGTAGAATTCATTTTGCACTTTCGTCTCTTCGCCGGGCATTACTGTTACACTAGCAACAGAAGCTGCCGTTCGTGAAATTGCCCCGCGCTGCAACGTTGGTCCTGTTCG
>DATDHK010000076.1:0-2439 GCA_036521635.1 Bryobacteraceae bacterium
GGTTGGCAACCTGCGGCCGATAGGCAATCGGCCATCCGCTGCCGCTAGTACCAACCCCGGGAGTCCGCTCAAGCCGCTCTGTGGGGCAGGTTGGTAACCTGCCGCCGATTGTAAATCGGCATGTAACTCCGGAATTGACACGTTACGGGCCGATTACCAATCGGCCGCAGGTTACCAACCTGCCCCACAAAGGCTCCGCCCTCCTGATGGTCCTCTGGCTCTCAGCCGCCCTCTCCGCAATCGCCTTCACGGTAGCCAACACTGTCCGCTCCGAAACCGAGCGAACCTCCACCTCCATCGATTCGGTCCGCTCCTACTACCTCGCCACCGGCGCAATCGAGCGCGCCATCCTCTACCTGGAGTGGGGCCCAACCCAGCGCAAGCCCGACGGCACGGCCCGCTATTTCGAAAACCCCATGCCCGTCCTCCGATTCGAATTTCCCTCCGGGTCCGCCGTCGCCGAAATCATCCCCGAAACCGCCAAACTCAACGTCAACCAGGCCTCGCCGCGCGAGTTGGCCAATTTGATGCTGGCCCTAGGCATCCCTTCGGAACACGCCGCTTTGATCACGAAGGGAATCCTGGACTGGCGCACCATCTCCCCCGGCGGCGCCTTCACCGAGTTCGATCAACATTACATGGGCCTGACTCCGTCTTTTCGGGCGCGGCATGCGTCTTTTCAAGAGATTGAGGAATTATTGCTGGTTCAAGGGGTAACACCGGACTTGTTTTACGGAAACTACTCGCCGGATGAAAGTGGAAAACTGTTGCCGCACGCCGGGCTTCGCGACTGCCTGTCGGTCTACGGATCCATCGGGCCGATCGACGTCAATACCGTGCAGCCGGCGGTGATGCAGGCAATTGGAATCCCGTCCGAGGCCGCCGCCGCGATCCTCAACCTGCGGCGGAACGCGCCGATTCGTTCCCTCGAACGCTTTGCGGCATTCAGCGCCAGCGGACCCGGCATGGTCCGGCTCGGAATCGTTCCCAGTTCGATCGCGACCATTCGCGCAACTGCGCGGTTGCGCCTCCCCAACGGCCAGTTTTCGGATCTTCGCCGCACTGTCTCAGCCATGGTGAAATTTCTTGGACCCGAATGGACTCCGTCGTTCCACGTCATGCGCTGGTACGACACGGCTGTCTCTCAATCTCAACAATGACCCCGAACGATTTCAGGAAATGGCTGGCCATCGGAACCGGCGTCGGCATGGAGATCGCCGGCGAGGACCTGCTGGTCACAGTAGTACGCGTCCGCCCCTCTGGCGCCAAGGTTCTAGGCGAGCTGACGATTCCGAATTTCCTCAATCAGGCCGCCAGCGAGTGGGGCGCCGGCTACGCCCGGTTTCTGAAAAAGCTGGGGCTGACCCATCTCGCCGCAACGGTGCTGCTGCCGCGCGATGAAGTGATCGTGCGCCAGGTTTCGCTGCCCGGCGTAACGGACCGCGATCTGGCTTCCGCCGTCCGCTTCGAGATCGATTCATTGAACCCCTACTCGGAAGAAGAAGCCGTCTTCGACTGGGCGCGTATCGGAAAAACTTCGTCCGTTCTGGTGGGCGTCTCGCGCCGCTCCGTGTTGGATCGCTACACCACGTTGTTTGCCGAAGCGGGCGTGAAAGTTGCGTCCTTCACTTTTTCCGCCCCAACCATTTACTCGGCCATGCGATTGCTTTCCACTCCGCCGGCCGAGGGCTTCGTGGTCGTGGAAGAAACCGCCGACGAGTTCGAAGTCTACGGCGAAAGTCCCGCTCGCCCGCTCTTTTCCGCACGCGTGGATCGGTCCGCCGAGAGAGCGCGCACTCTGGCAGTGGCGGAATTGAGACTCGATCCGCAGATCCCCGCGGCCGCTTTGCACAGCGCCCTTCCGCAACCGCTGGCGGCGCCTGAGGGCTACGATTTATCCCGAAGGGCTTTGTCTTACGCGACTGCGCTGGCAGGCGCGTGCCCGCTGCATCCGCTGGCCGTGAATTTGCTGCCGACGGAGCAGCGGCGCACCAGCTCGAGACTGCGCTTCGTGCCCGCGATTGTCCTGGGAAGCCTGGTCCTGATGATGTTCGGCGCGGTGGTGGCATATCCGAAATTCGCCGACCGCCAATATCTCAGCCTGCTGCAAGCCGAGATTCACAAGTTCGAACCACAGGCCAGAAAAGCGGTCGACCTCGACAAGCAAATCGTCAATACCCGCAACCGCGCCCAGACGCTAGACAATTTCCGGCGGCATAACAAGGACGACATGGATGCGTTGAACGAGCTTACCCAAATCCTGGCGCCTCCAGCCTGGTTGAGCGCGATGCAGCTCACCCGCGATTCGGTCACCATTTCTGGCGAGGCTGAGCAAGCGGCAGCATTACTCAAACTGCTGGACGGCTCGCGTCAATTCCGCGGCTCGGCCTTCAGCCTTCCCATGCAGCGCAGCGCCACCGGCGAACTGTTCACCATCCG
>DATDHK010000077.1:0-4785 GCA_036521635.1 Bryobacteraceae bacterium
ACTCCCGCGACGGCCACGGCAAGTATTTCGACGAAGTGATGCTCACAACCCAAGGTCTGGGCAACGACCCGTACCAGAGCGCGACCCTCCGCATCCAGAAAAACGGTTTATACCGATACGACCTGTCGTGGCGCCTGAACGACTATTTCAATCCCGGCCTGAGAACCGACGGCGCCGCCGGCCAGCATCTGCTCGACACCGAATACACAACTCAAGATCACGATCTTACTCTGTTCCCTCAATCCAACTTTAAGTTTTTCCTCGGATACTCGCGCGGCAACCAGAACGGCCCCGCGCTCTCCACCATCCAACTGTTCGACGCCCGCGGCAACGAGTTCCCGCTATTTGAAAACGTGCGGCGCACCCGCAATGAATACCGCGTCGGAAACGAAGTCAAGTTTTTCGGCGTCCGGCTCACCTGGATGCGCGGCTGGGAAGACTTCAAAGAGGACTCCGCGTTCTTGTCCAGCCAGAACCCCGGCAACAACCCGGCCAGCACTACCGCCCTCACATCGTTCCATCGCACCGAGCCGTTTCACGGAACCAGCCCCTACTGGCGCGCCGGCTTATTCGCCGAACGAAAATACTTCAGCGCCAACGGACGCTTCACCTACACCTCCGGCCGGCGTGCCTTCGTGTTCGACGAAACGGCCTTCGGCACAGGACGCTTTGGCGCGACGGCCAACCGCGAGGTAGTCACTTCCGGAATCGCCCAGCGCCCCGCCCTCACCGCCAACCTGACGCTCAGTTTTTTTCCCACTACCAAACTCACCATCGTCAACCACACCACGGTGAACAATATTCGAATCGACGGCAACTCCACCTTCGCCCAGTTCGACAACGCCACGCAAAGCTTCAGCTATCTGGCCTTCCAGTTTCTCGGAATCCGAACGGCGGCAAATGAAATCGACGCAAACTACCAGGCGTCCGCGCGGCTGGGTTTCTACGGCGGCTATCACTACTCCAACCGCCTCATCCGCTCCATCGAGCAAACCAATGTGCAAGGCAGTATCTTAAACACGCCGTCCCGGCAAACCAACCAGCTCAACTCCGGCGTATTCGGCATTCGTCTGCGGCCCGTCAAACCCCTCTCGATCCAACTGGGCGGCGAAGTCGGCCGCGCCGACCGCCCCCTCACTCAAATAGCCGACCGCAATTATCACTCGCTCACAGCCCGCCTGCGATACAAAATCAAGCAGTTTCAGTTCAGCGCCTCGACCCAGGCCAACTACAACACCAACTCCGTAGCGCTTTCAAGCTTCGCCTCGCACGCCCGCAACTACAGCGCCGACGCCTCCTGGATTCCGCGCGACTGGTTTTCTCTGGATGCCGGTTACTCCAAACTGCATCTGAACTCGGTAGGCGGCATCGCGTATTTCGCAACCGGCCAGTTCGTCACCGGCGAACAATCGATTTACATCAGCAATATCCACGCCGCCAATCTCAGCGCCCGCTTCGATTTCAAAAAACGCGCCGACCTCGTGATCGGCTACAGCCATACACAGGACACCGGCGATGGGCGCGGCGCCGTGCTCGCACCGGGAATCGGTTCCGCCTTGCCCGGATTCCAAGCGGCCCAAACCTTCCCACTCTCCTTCCGCTCCCCGCAGGCGCGAATCTCCGTTCGCATCACCGAAAAGTTACGCTGGAACGTGGGCTACCAATATTACGGATACAATGAGCGATTCTTCAACGGCCTGGACTACCGCGCTCATACCGGCTACTCCAGCGTCCTCTGGTCGTTCTAAATGGGATTCACCGCCGACGTATTTTCGGTAACCACGCTGCTGCTGGTGGCCTTCGCCTTGTTCGTTATTTATATCCGGACCAAGAACTGGCTCGACAGCAATGTGCCGATCATTTACTACGTTGCGATGATTACGTATGTCAAGTCCATCGACAACCCGCGTCTTCCGCTGTGGATAGTGCTGGTGGGATTCGCGCTCGGCGGCTTGCTGCGCTTCGAATTCATGAACACGGTCTTCACCCGCATCATAAAAGCCCTGGAAATGGTTACCCTCGCCGTAATCATATACCTGTCTCTGGCGATGATCCTGCAACCCTGACGAGATCTACTTTTCCGTGGGCAGTCCCGCAGCCTGATACGCGCGCCATCCGCCGTCGAGCGAAATGACATTCGTGTAGCCCATCTTGCTCAAAGCGTCGCCCGCAAGAGCCGACCGGAAACCACCGCCGCAATACAGCACCAGTGTGGCCGCCTTGTCGGGCGCCTTGGCTTCAATATCGCGTTCGATAATTCCCTTCCCCAAATGGACCGCACCGGCAGCATGGCCGGCCGCCCATTCGCTATCCTCGCGAACGTCGATCAGGAGATGCGCTTCGCCGGAAGCAACCATCTCGCCGTACTGATCGATATCGACTTCACGAATCCTCGATTTCGCATCGTTCACCAACGCCAGAAAAGCCGGACTATGTGTCATGTGTAACTCACCCGCTCGATCCGCGCGCCCGCGCGCGCCAATTTCTCCTCGATTTTCTCATAGCCCCGGTCGATGTGATAAGCCCGGTCCACCACCGTTTCGCCGTGCCCCACCAACCCGGCCAAAACCAGCGACGCGCTGGCGCGCAAGTCGGACGCGATCACCTGCGCGCCAGTCAGTTGCCCGACGCCCGTCACCGTCGCCCGCCGCCCTTCCACCCGAATGTCCGCGCCCATTCGAGCCAGTTCCTGCGTGTGCATAAAACGATTCTCGAAGATGGTTTCAGTGATGACCGAAGCGCCTTCGGCGACCGTCATCATGGCCATGTACTGGGCCTGCAGATCGGTGGCAAACCCGGGAAATTCTTCGGTCGTGATATCGGCGGCGCGCAATTTTCCACTGGCCCGCACTCGCAAAGCCCCCGGCCGCTCTTCCGCAACCTCCGCGCCCGCTTCGCGCATCTTGGCGATCAGGGCATTCAGATGCCCAGACACGCAATCGGCAATCAGCAAATCTCCGCAGGTAATCGCGCCCGCCAGCAGAAACGTGCCCGCCTCGATGCGGTCCGCAATGATGGTGTGCTCCGTCCCGTGCAATTTCGCTACGCCTTCCACCCGAATCACCGGCGTGCCCGCGCCTTCAATGCGCGCGCCCATTTTAGTCAGCAGCACGGCCAGATCCTGGACTTCCGGCTCGCGCGCCGCGTTCTGAATCACGGTTTCGCCCTGCGCCAAAACAGCCGCCATCAACACATCTTCAGTCCCGGTGACGGTGATGCGATCGAATTGCACCAGCGTTCCCTTGAGGCCGTGCGGAGCCTCCGCCTTCACATATCCATGCGACTGCCGAATGCGCGCGCCCAGCAGCTCCAGCGCGGAAACATGTAAATTTATCGGCCGCGCCCCGATCGCGCAACCACCGGGCATCGAAACTTTCGCGCGCCCACACCGCGCCACCAGCGGACCCAGCACCAGGCTCGATGCCCGCATAGTCTTCACCAATTCATAAGGCGCCTCGGGCCGGCTCAGCTTCGCGGCGTGAACGGTTACCAAGCCATCATCAACGTCCACGCTCGCTCCAGCGTGCTCCAGCAATTGCATCATGGTGCGGATATCGCGCACCAGCGGAATCCGCCGTAGCATCACCGGTTCGCTCGTGAGCAGACAAGCCGCCAGCGCGGGCAGCGCCGAATTCTTCGCGCCGCTAATGGCGATCTCTCCAACCAGCGGCGTCCCGCCCTGAATGACGAACTTATCCATTTTTCTCCATCAGAAGGGTCTTTGAAATTCGCCCCCCCACCGCGCTCAGCCTGGCGACGGCCGCGTCATAAGACAACGACAACCGCGACATCACGATCGCCGTTTTGACGCTTCCCCTCGCCTCGCGCAACAACCCGGCCGCAGCGTCATAACTCACGCCGGCAGCTTCGGCGATGATGCGCCGCGCCCGATCCTCCAGCTTGCCGTTCTTCGGCTCCACGTTCACCATCAGGTTGCCGTAAACATGCCCGAGCTGGATCATCACCGCGGTGCTGATCATATTGAGCACGAGTTTGGTGGCGGTCCCGGCCTTCATCCGCGTGGATCCCGCAATCACCTCCGGACCTACCAGCGGCGCAATCGGAATCTCGACCGCGCGCGAAAGCCCGGAATCGGGAGTGCAGCTAATCCCGATTGTCAGCGCGCCCACTTCACGAGCCGCGGCCACCGCGCCCAAAACATAGGGCGTCCTTCCACTAGCGGCAATCCCTACCAACGCATCGGCGCCGGTAAATCCGCGAGCCAATAAATCCCGTTTCCCAACTTCCGGGTCGTCCTCGGTGGCTTCGGCCGCCTGGGCCAAGGCCCGCTCGCCGCCGGCGATAATGCCTTGCACCAATTCGGCCGGCACATGAAAAGTTGGCGGACACTCAGCGGCATCCAGCACACCCAACCGCCCGCTCGTGCCGGCCCCAATGTAAAACAGCCGGCCACCGCTCCGGACACGGCCAACAATCCTATCCACAGCCTCCGCGATCCGGGGAATCTCAACTTCAACCGCCGCCGCCACCCTGCGGTCCTCATCATTAATGATCCGCAGGACATCCGTGGTAGCCTTGGTATCGATGTCGCGCGAAGCGGGATTGACCTGTTCAGTGAGCAGATTATGAAGATTCATGAACGAACTTTAATCTATACCGCGCTATCCCCATAAACAGCAAGAGCGCCGGAGGAAACCCTCCCGACGCCCTTGGGTTCGTTTTGTCGTTTACGCCTTAAACACTGAATGAGCTGCCGCAACCGCAAGTATTCTTGACGTTCGGATTGTTGAACTTGAACCCAGACCCTTCCATGCTCTCGACATA
>DATDHK010000078.1:0-3625 GCA_036521635.1 Bryobacteraceae bacterium
GGCCAGTGCATTCCCTACACCTGCGGCAACGCCGTGCTGGAAGCGGAGCCGGCCTCGCGGCAGGTGTTCTCAAACGCCTACGCGGGCGACTCCGTCCGGGCTTGCCTGATGGTGGAGGACCACGGCGCGCTGGCCGAGTTCCTGACCAGCTCCCGGCCGGACTTTGAGGAAGGCCAGTTTGCATTCCGCACAGTGCTGGAAGGGGAAATCCGCTGCATGCTCGCCGCGGGGAATCCACGCCGGGCGCTGGAGGTGCTAAAGACGTTGTGGGATAAGTGCAAGGCGGACCGCCCGGCGGATCCGGTGGTGCTGGCGCTGTTCTGCGATACGTATATGCTGGCGAAGATGCCGGACGCAGCCAGAAAAACCGCCAACACGCTGGCTTCTTACTGCGAACAGATGGAGGCCGATGAGAAGTACGCGCGCATCCGCAAACGGGCGCTCTATCATCTGGCGCACCGCTACGCCGCTTTGGGCGACACCCCGGCGGCTTTGGAGCAGGCGCGGAGAAGCCTGGCGGCCGCCCGGAAGCTGGGCGACGAGCCGGCGATTATTCGGTTGGCGTGCCTGATCGAAGAGCTCGGAGGCGAGGCCGGCGACGAGAGCGCCGGCCTGGCGGAGTCGACATTCTACCGGATGGAGCATTTGCTGTCCCTGGTGGCGCACCGGGATGTGGCGCACGGGAACGGCAATGGTTTGGACCCGCGCCTGCACCCGCTGGTGAACTGCCTGGGCGCCTGCGATAGCGCGGGAATCCGCCGGATAGCCGGCATCGAGCCCGCTGTCCGGAATGGACATGGCGGCGATGAGCAGTGGCAGCCTCTCCGGGCGTGTCCGGCAATCGACCAGGTCTACGAAGAGTTAAACGCCTATGCGCGGGCGTCAATACAATGGTAGTAGTAAAACATGTGGAAGGACCTGTATTACGCCAGTCGCGCATTGCGGCGGAATCCCGGATTCACCATCGTTGTCGTACTTTCGCTGGCGCTGGGAACCGGTGCAAATACCGCTCTCTTCAGCCTGGTAAACGCACTCGTTCTTCGCCAATTGCCCGTTAGCGAACCGCAACGGCTGGCCTACCTGGAACATGGCGATACGCGCCGCCCGCTGTCTCCCAGCTTTTCCTATCCGAGATACACGCGATTGCGGGCGGGCCAACAGGCATTCGAGGATCTCTTCGCTTACTTCGCGATGCCTCTCGATGTGGGACCCGCCGGCGACGCCGTCCGCACCCACGCGGCTTTCGTGAGTGGGAACTTTTTCCGCGTTTTGGGCACAGCGGCGTTTGCGGGCCGAAACATCAATGAGGAAGACGACAAACCTGGCTCGCCACCTGTGTTAATGATCGGCTACGGGTTATGGCAGAGCCGGTTCGGACAAAAGGCGAATATCGCCGGCACGCAGATTCCCGTCCAAGGCGTTCCGGCAACCATCGTAGGCGTGATGCCGCCTCAATTCGCGGGGTTGGAAGTGGGTCAGACACTGGACGTCGTCATGCCCGCCGGCGCTCTGGCGCAGACACTTTCGGCGATGAACGCGCTGCGGTCCGATCGGGTGAATGGGTGGCGGATCGGAGGCCGGCTGCGGCGGGGCGTGGGGCTGGCGCAAGCGTCCGGGATGTTGGCTTCGATTTGGCCGCACATCCTGGCCGAAGCCGGCAGACCCTCGAGCGACGACGCCATCCGCGCGCAACCGGGCGCGCATGGATTTTCCGGATTGCGCGCCAAGTACGCCCGCGCGGTTTATCTGCTGCTGGCGATTGTCGGTCTGGTGCTGCTGATCGCTTGTGCAAACCTGGCAAATTTGCTGCTGGCGCGGGCGAATGGCCGCCGGCGGGAATTCGCCACGCGGCTTGCGCTGGGCGCGGACCGATGGCGAATCGCCCGGCAATCTATATTGGAGACGCTGCTTTGCACTTTGCTCGGCACCGGATTGGGTGTGCTGCTGGCCTATGCCGGTGCCCGCGCACTGATTGCGCTGATGTCCGGCGTCCGCGGGCAAGTGGCGCTCGATACGCGGCCCGATCTGACGGTACTGGCATTCGCGGCCGCGATAGCTTTAGGCACGGCTTTGCTGGCCGGAGCGGGACCGGCGTTGCGGGCCGCCAGAGTAGATTCCGGTGAAACGCTCCAGGGCGCCAGCCGTACGCGCGTGGGCAGCCGGCAATCGGGCTTGAGCTGGCTGGCCGTGATCTGCCAGGTGAGTCTGTCATTCGTTCTGGTGGCGGGCGCGAGCGTGTTCGCGCGAAGCCTGAACAACTTGTATTCGGTCGATTCGGGATTCGACCGCGCCGGAGTCTTAATCTTCGAGATGGATTTCGGAAAGACTCCGCCCGCCCCTGACCGGCTGGCAGCGGCAGCGCGCTCGCAACTCGAGCGAGTCTCCGGGCTGCCGGGCGTGCGGGCAGCGAGCTTTTCCAGTTTTACTCCGATGGCGGAAGGGAACTGGACGGACCGGCCCCAGATTGAAGGCCAGGCAGTACCCTCGGGCCGTGAAGCGGATTGCAACCTCAACAAAGTGACGCCGGACTATTTCACCGTGTTGGGGACGCCGTTCGTCTCAGGCCGCGCTTTCCGCGCGGAGGATAACGGCCCGCGCGCCGGCGTGGCAATAGTCAATGAGGCTTTCGCCCGGACTTTCTTTCCGGACGGAAGCCCGCTGGGACGCCGTTTCACATTGTCGCTGCCGGGACTGGGTCCGCTTGAAATCGTAGGCGTAGTGAAGGACACAAAGTACACATCCTTGCGCGTGGCGGCTCCCCGGCAGATTTACTTGCCGTTCACGCCGGTTCCGCAAGGTCCCCGGCCGGTAACGCTATGCATCCGGACGGACGGCGGGACTGGCTCCGAGGCCAGGTTTGCGCCTTCGGTACGGCAACTCTTGAGCGCCATGGCGCCCGAAGTCCGATTGACGGTTACCACGCTGAGCACGCTGGTGCGCGACTCGCTGACGGAGGACCGCCTTTTGGCGACCGTCTCCGGCGCCTTTGCGGGGCTCGCCTTGGCGCTGGCCATGGTCGGGATCTACGGGCTTATCGCCTACAGCGCGGCCGCGCGCATGCCGGAGATCGGCCTCCGCGTGGCCCTGGGAGCGCAACCGTCCAGCATCGAGTGGATGATGTTGAAACAAGCATGCCTGCTGGTAGCAGGCGGGATTGCGGCAGGAGTGGTGGCGGTCTTGGCCGCAGCCCCGGCAGTGGCCAGCCTGGTGTTCGGGCTGAAGCCCGCCGAACCCTGGAGCCTGGCCGCTAATTCCGCTCTGCTGGCCGCAGTCGCATTACTGGCCGCCTATCTGCCCGCGCGGCGGGCGTCACGGGGCGATCCGATGGCGGCGCTTCGCCACGACTAGTCTCATTCACGGGAACCGAGGTGGTGGAAGCTGTGAAAAAATCAAGAACACAAAGGAATACGAGGAACACTAAGGAACACCAGAAACAGGCGAGGTATCCAGCGGCTTCCTCCGTTCCTCGAAATCATTCCACTTGCCCGAACTGGTCTGGTGTTCCTCGTGTTCTTGGGTTCTTGATTTTTTCACAGCTTCCACCACCTCGGTTCCCGTGAATGAGACTAGTCGTGGCGAAGCGCCGCCATCGGATCGCCCCGTGACGCCCGCCGCGCGGGCAGAT
>DATDHK010000079.1:0-1556 GCA_036521635.1 Bryobacteraceae bacterium
TCATACTTGAAACCCTTGAGAAAATCTTTCTCGGGCATTTCATAAATGAAACCGTGCGTCTTGTCCAGCTCCCAGAAGATCGGCCCCCCATGAATGTTCGGCCCGCAAAGTTCACCGTCGCCATAGTGTTTCGGATCGATAAAGCACGTGGGCGTTACGGCGCAGCCCGCGGCCCCACCCTGCGGCGCGCACGCCACTGTGTGGGTGGCGTCCTTTATGTGATATGTGTTCAGGAACGCCTGAAATCCGTCAAATCCGAACGCATCCGGCGCCGAATCCTGCGTCAGTTTCATGGTCTTCGTATCCAGAACGTAATAGCGGCCCTGCTTGCCGCCGCCGATCAATCGGCCTTGCGGCAGCAGCATGGGTCCGCCGGAACCCAGGTCCGTATCGCCGTCGTCCAGGCTGCGCTCGTCCGGGGCCATCGCCACGGATGCATTGTTCGGAGTAAACGAGCCGGCCTTCGACAAAGCGCCTGTACCCGATAGCTCGAGTTTCACGAAACTGTTTTCCACGTCCGACTGCCCGTTGCCGGTTTGAAAATAAATCGATCCATCGGATGTAGCCACCAGTCCATTGCCGGTCTGCCAGATGCCCACTCCACTTCCCGTGGGACTGGTGCAAAAAACCGCCGTCTGTTTCAAATCCGACGCCCGATAGCCGAGCACCCAACCGTGATACGGACTGCTCTTGCAATTCTGATCGCAACTGAAAGTCGCGAACGCCACATACACTACTCCCTTGGACAGCAGCAACCCCGGCCGGTTGCGCTGGCAGTGCGGATCGAATTTCGCCGACGGCGTATTCGGATCGGTGGCCTGAATATCGACCGGCGCAACCTTGTCGCTACCGTCCTTCAGATTGATCGCGTAAATTCTGATCACTCCGTTGTTGATGTCCCCCACGACCGGCGCACCCGCCGGCGTGCAGTTCGCCACCACATACATCACCTGCGCGCTGGCGTCGATCACCGGCGTGCTGGTTATGCCCACCACTTGCGTATAGGTCTCCGTACATACGCCCGACTTCGACGATGAGCAAAGATTACGCCACCAAACGGGCGCCGTGGACGACGCAGGCGTCAGGTCGTTGGCGTCAAATGCGTACAGATTGTTCTTGGAAGTCGTCACCACGAACAGATCCTTCACACCTCCGGACGTGTTCGCTCCTTTGACGAAGAGCGGCTGCCCGACAATGTCCCCATCCACCTGGCGCGTGTAGAGCTTGCCGAAACTGGGTGAGCCCACGCTCGCCGGCGTCAGCTTGGTCTCATGCAGCGCCGCGCCGGAGCGGCTGTTGTTGTTGTGTTGCGTGATGACATTCTGCGGCGCGCAGTTGGCGAACACCGACGCGGAAGCCGAGCTGACCACCGTGTCCACATATTGCACGACATGAATTTCATCGCCCAGCGACCATACCGCTCCGTTCCCCAAAGTCATCTTCAGGTCGCCCAATAATCCGCCCGCCATTCCGGAAATAACGCCATTCCGGAACAGAACCACGATGGAGTTCGGATAGGTCCCGCGTATCGTGACGTAATGGCTGTTCTCGCAAAC
>DATDHK010000080.1:0-8917 GCA_036521635.1 Bryobacteraceae bacterium
TGTGTCCGGCATCCAGTCTTCTATCGGCAGTTTTCGCTTTTTCTTCACGTAGGCAATCGGCGGGAAGTTGGTAAAATCGATCTGTGCAGCGTTTCCACGTCCAAAACTTCGGCTGTCGCGCTTCGCAGGCGGACGGCGCCGCCATTGAAGCGGCCCTTCTTGCCAAGGGATTCAATTCCGCGGACGCATCGGCGGCCGACCTTGTAGTCCTGAATACCTGCACTGTCACAGCTTTCGCCGATGAAGATGTGCGCAAGGCGGTGCACCGGGCGCACCGGGAGAATCCCGAAGCTCGAATCCTGGTGACCGGATGTTACGCCCAGCGCGCGCCTGAAGAGCTTGCTCTACTACCCGGAGTTACCTGGGTTGTCGGAAATTCTCATAAAGTCCAGATTGCCGATATCGTCTCTGAGGTGGACACGCCCTATCATGGCGAGATTCGCGTGGGCGATATCTTCGCTCAGCACGAATTCCTGTCCGCTCCCATTGAGGACGCAGCCGGCGACCGCACGCGGCCCAATCTCAAGATTCAGGATGGCTGCAACAATCGCTGCTCCTTCTGCATCATTCCGTTCGTGCGCGGACGAAGCCGCAGCGCGCCCGTCGAGCAGGTGGTGGAGCAGGTCCGCAACCTCGCGCTGCGTTATCGCGAAGTGGTGCTGAGCGGCATCAACCTCGGCCGCTGGGGACGCGAGCCCGCAAGCAATATGCGGCTGGCGGACCTGGTGCGCCGGTTGCTGGCGGAAACATCCATCGAACGCCTGCGCCTCAGCTCAGTGGAGCCGATGGATTTCAGCGACGATCTTCTGCAACTGATGGCTTCGTCGCCGCGCATCGCCAGGCACGTTCATGCACCGCTGCAATCGGGATCGGACACAGTGCTGCGCCGCATGCATCGCAAATACCGGCCGCGGCACTACGAGGATCGCATTCTCAAAGCGCGGGCGTACATGCCGGATGCGGCCATCGGCGCCGACGTGATGGCCGGTTTTCCGGGCGAAACTAACCAGGAATTTGAAGAGAGCCGCGCATTCATTGAGCGGTTGCCGTTCACATATCTACACGTGTTCACTTACTCCGGGCGGCCGGGAACGCCGGCGGCCGAGAGCGGGGGGCAAGTGCCGATGCCGTTGCGCAAGGAGCGTAATCGTATTCTGCGCGATCTGGCCGCGCGGAAGAATCTGGAATTCCGGCGGCGGATGATTGGACGAACGCTTTCAGCAGTGACGCTGTCGGAGGGCGCGCTGTCGGACAATTTCCTGAAAGTGGAATTGAGTAGTTCCCGGCCGGCCAATCAACTAATCGAAATACCGATTGGATCGTTGACCGCGAACGGCCTGCGTGAATATGATCCGCTAGCAGTGCTGTAAAAACGCACCTGTTTCTTTGCGCGCCGCGACGATTTTTGTTCAACCTATCACATACTCATTTTGTGGGGCAGGTTGGCAACCTGCGGCCGATTGGCAATCGGCCCGTAAAATTATTCCCGGAATCTACCGGAGGCGGATTACCAATCCGCCGCAGGTTACCAACCTGCCCCACACGATCGGTGCCAATTGCGGCGAAGCCGCACTATGCCACACATTACTCATCCATATTGAAGCGATGCCAGCAGCCATTCGCGGTTCTCGCGCACGTCTCGCAAAAGCCGCGCCACCAGCTCTTCCCGTTGCTCGAATAAACGGTATCCCGCACGTTTCCGCAAGTAGCCACGGGCGCGCGCGTCCTGCTGGATCAGCGCATCGTCACCCATCTCGGCCGCCATCCGCTCGTACCGGCTGCGATTGTCAAGCAGCGCCTTCACCAGAAAAGGCATGAGCGTGGAATAGTCCGCTTGCATGCTTTCCGTGTTTTGCTTGTAGACATCCTTGTCCACCTTGCCCCAGGTAACCGCCTCGGCCGGAGGACAGGAACTCAGTGAACCGTCCGTAACGGGCGCGGTCACAATCTGCACGTCGAAATCATAGCCCCGCACATTTGGAAGCCCAAGCACCTGGCTCAGCGCAGGCTCAGGCTGCAGGTTGTAGTTCTTCGCAACTCCGCCGCCAAGAATGAGAGTCGCCAGCGCGTGCGCTTCGTTGTCGAACAATCCCCAGCGATGATAAGCGCACGCTTCGAAAACTTCCGCATGCAAATCGAGATCGAAACCATATTCGGGAATGATCCCCGCCTGCCGCATGGCCCAAAGCTTCATGGAATTTAGAAAGACGCTGCCGTCCGCGGGCGCTCCCACCAGGACGGGAATGGAAAGCCTATGGCACGTAGCCAGCAAGCCGGGAGCCACCCCGGTCCGTTCTTCCTGCACCGCGTAATATGCGCCTAACAAGTTTCGCAGCTCGGTCCCCGTCATTTTTCTCTGGAACTCGGGCCGTCTGAGAATGGCGCTCAGGAAGCGATCTTCGTCCAGCAGCACCTCCTCATCGAAAGCCATGTCGGTTACCCGAATGGTTTTCTCTTCGCGCAACGCGGCGTCATCGCTAAAGATCGGAACCTCGCTGATTGGCCCGTGCTTGTACGCATCCAGACTCCGGTGTCCGTCGTGATAGCAGACTGCATCGGTGGTGGAAAGATAGAAGACCCATCCGGTTTCGAGCAGCGGGATCAGCCAGGACTGGTGCTGTCCTGAAACAGTGACCGGCCCCGCAATCGATATGGTCAGCGGGCAGCCGATTCCGATGGCGCGATCGAGTATCGTGTAAATGCGCCGCAGCGCGGCCCCGCCGAATGCCGGCAGGCAGTGCGTGAATATGTCGTGCAGCGATTCGCACTGGTCCACGCGCCGGACCACCACTGGCTTGCGTGGGACCTTTTCTCCTTCAGGGGCTTTGATTCCGGACATTATCTAAGACGATACTACCGGATGCGCAGCACCATGTGGTCTTCGTCAATGTATATTGATCCCACCTTCAAGGCGTTTGGCTCGGTCCCGTAAGTCTCAAACCCGAAGCCGCGGTAGAGTTGCTTCGCGGCGTTCTGGGAAGTCGCCACGCACAGCATGATTTGCTCCAACGACGAATCCTGCTTCGCCCTTTCGAGGAGTGTAGCGATCAGCGCGCGCCCCACTCCTTTGCCCCTTTGCGAGGCCGTCACGTAGACCCCGTAGATGCGCCCCTTGTGCCGCTCCTTCAATCCCTTTTCCCGGAGGAAGGTGGCAATGCCAATCAGATTGCCGTTTTCGAAAGCCCCCAGGTTGCACGCGCCCCGCGGTGGTTCGCGAAAACGGAGCGCGATTGTCTCAACCGAGGTTGCTTGGTGCTCTTCGACGGCCGTCCCGAATGCGAGCGGTTCTCTTTCGAGCGCTTCCAACCTGATCCGCCACCAGGCTGCGGCATCGCTCTCAACAAGAGCGCGGATTTCCATTTCGGCCCATTCTAAAAGGATAACTAGAACACAAGGAATACGAGGAACACAAGGACACCGAGGCGATTGAGAAAAACTGGCCCGGTAGCGATCAGCGTCGTATTATTCCGAACGCAAGGCAATCATCGGGTCCACCCCCGTAGCTCTTCGCGCCGGCAAATAACAAGCGAGCCATGCCATCGCCATGGCGATCGCCGACACCGCCGCGAATGTCAGCGGATCGCCGGCGCTTATCCCATACAGCAAGCTCTGCAAAACGCGTCCCAGCGCAAGTGCGCTCCCGATCCCCAGCGCCACGCCAACCAGCGCGAGCCTCAGCCCCTGCCTTACTACCAGGCCCACCACGTCCGACGGTTTCGCCCCCAGCGCCATGCGCACGCCGAATTCATGGATGCGCTGGCCAACCGAATAGGACATCACTCCGTAGGTTCCAATTACCGCCAGCAAAAGAGCCAGGAATGCGAACAGGCCCACCAGAAACAGCGCGAATCGCGGCGTGGCCACACCGGCGTCGGCGATCCGGTCCATTTGCCGAATCTGCGCCACGGCCAGTCTCGGATCCAATTGCGCCACCTTTTCGCGGAGTGCGTTGACCAGCAGCTCCGGATCTGAGTTGGCGCGAATCACAATAGACATCTGCGAAAAGGGTTGCTGTCGGAGTGGGAACCAGAGGGCGGGCTCGGCGCTTTCGCTCGTCGGCGTGTCCTTTACATCGCCGACGATGCCGGCCACCGCGATCCAATCGCTGTCCTTCGGCTCGTCGTTGAATGTGATCCGTTTCCCCACCGCATCCTCATTAGGCCAGTAGCGGCGCGCCAGGCTCTGGTTGACGATGATGACCTGAGGCCCTTTGGGATCGTCCCGATCGGAAAAGAAACGTCCCTTGGATAGCGGGATGCCGATGCTAAGAAAGTAGTCGGAAGTAGCGCCGTGAAACCGGGCATGCATGGAGTCATTCGCGGATTTCCGGCCTTCCACATGAAATGATATGTTCTCGTTGTAGCCGGTCCAAGGCAGGTCGGAACCCGCCCCGGCGTAGCGCACTCCGGGCAACGCAGCCAGGTCCTTGGTGAGCCGGTCGTAAAAACTGGCGATGTCCACGTCGTTCTTGTATTGCGCATTGGGCAGCGAGATACTCGCGGTGAGAACGTGCTCCGGCCGGAACCCCGGATCGGTATGCAGAAGATTGATGAAACTGCGCAACATCAATCCGGCGCCGATGAGCAGCACGAAGGCCAGGCTCACCTCGGCCACCACCAGAAGGCTGCGCAAGTGAAGTTGCCGCCCGCTGCCGGTGGTGGAACGTCCGCTCTCGCGCAGAGCCTGCGTTAAATCCGCGCGCGATGTTTGCAGTGCTGGCGCAAGTCCAAAAAGGATCCCGGTTACGAGAGCAATCGCGAAAGTGAACGCGAACACCGTGGCGTCCACGTGGATGGTATGCGCCCTTGGGAAATCCGGCGGTAACAACGCCACCAGCGCTCTTACGCCAGCGATGGCGATCAGAGCGCCGAACGCGGCCCCGACCAGGGAAATCAAAATGCTCTCGGTGAGCATCTGCCGAATCAGGCGCAGGCGGCCGGCGCCGAGGGCCGCCCGAACCGCGATTTCCCGCGTACGCGCAGTGGCCCGTGCAAGCAGCAGATTTGCCGCATTGGCGCACGCGATCAACAGCACGAAACCAACCGCGCCCATCAAGACCAGCAGCAAGCGTTGGGATTTGCCGATGACTTCCTGAAAGAGAGGAATCAAGCGGACGCGGAATCCGTTGTCGAAATCGGGATGCTCGCGCCCCAGTTGAGCGGTCAGCGCGTTCATTTCCGCGGTGGCCTGCCCGGGCGTCACGCCGCTCTTCAACCTGCCCAACACGTCCACGAAATGAGATCCACGATTAGCGGGGTTTCCCGCAAAGGTGAAGGGACGCCAGGCATCCACGGTTTCGCCCTGCGCCAGCACCTGGTGGTCATTGCCGACATGCTCCACGCCGGGCGGCATCACGCCAATCACCGTGAACGGCAGTGCGTCCAGCGTGATTTTCTGGCCGAGAATATTCGGGTCGGAATGGAATCGGCGTTGCCACAAACGATTGCTAAGGATCGCCTGGCGCGCATTGCCCGGCAGCTCATCCTTGATTTCAAACTCGCGGCCCATGGCGGGACGCAATCCGAGCAGGTGAAAGAAACCGGCGGTAATGCGCAGCGAAGCCAGCCGCTCCGATTGATCGACGCCCGAGAGTTGCGCGTCGGAACGGGTAAAGCCCGCCAATGCTTCGAAGGACTGGTTACGCGCGCGATAGTCGACAAAATCAAACGGATTGACGCGAAACTTGGGAAAGCTGGCGTTGCTTACGAAGACGCGGAACAGCCGGTCGGGCTGGTTATAGGGCAGCGGCTTCAGCAGGACGCCGTCGATAACGCTGAAGATGGCGCTGTTGGCGCCGATGCTCAGCGCGAGCGTCAGCACCATCACCGCCGTGAAGGCGGGATTATTGACCAGCGTCCGGCATGCATAACGCAGGTCCTGAAGAAAGGTTTCGATATAGTTGGTGCGGCGCATGTCGCGGCATTCCTCCTGGATTTGGGTCAAATTCCCGAGTCTGCGAACTGCGGCCTGTTGCGCTTCGCTCTCGGCCGTGCCCCGCGCACGGTTCTCTTCGATCTGCCGCTCCAGATGAAAGCGCAATTCCTTGTCGAGTTCCTGCTCCACGCGGCGCCGGCGAGTTAGGGAACGCAGGCGCATCCGCAAAATATTTGGCCATCGTCGGGGTTTCACGTGGCGCCTCCTAAACCATGCGGATAACCATTCCGACGGCGTTGGATAACCGCTCCCATTGCGCCAACTCCTTTTCGAGCTGCGCGCGGCCCGCTCTGGTGAGGGAATAGAACTTGGCCTCACGTCCGGTTTCGCTGGAACGCCATTCAGCGCGAATCCAACCTTGCTGTTCCAGGCGGTGCAGGGCCGGGTACAGCGCACCCTGGGTGACTTGAAGCACTTCCCGGCTCACTTGCTCGATGCGTTTCGCGATGGCCCAGCCGTGCTTCGGTTCGATGGAGATGGTCTTCAGGATCAACAGGTCCAGCGTGCCTTGAATCAAGTCGGATGGTTTACTCATACCTAAGACGTCTACAATCCATACCTAACTTAATTACAATACTTCGGTGCAAGAGTCAACCCGCGTCTGTGGCGAAGGAAAGTCCAGACCGCAAACCTGCAAGCGCGCGATGGCGCGGCGCGGAGATCGCCTATTCCAGATCGCCGCGCTCACTGATTTTTACGGGTTCCACCGGCCTCAGGGGAATCGCCAGGAAGTACCGGGTGTGGCGACGTTCGCCGGTGCGCGCCAACGCTTGCTTGGCGGCCAGGTCCGCGAGATCGCGCGTGGTCGTCGCGGACGGCGCTCCGGTGATGGCCGCATACTTCCCTGCGCTTAGGCCGCCTTTGAAGCCCTCCGGTCCTTCACGCAACATGCGCAGGAGCGCCTTCTCCTGCCGATCGTTGATTTGACCGCGGAGACGATCGAGCAACCGCGTCTTGTCCAGCAGGAACTCAATGTGAGCTGCGGTGCGCCGCTGGGCCTCGATGACGATCCCGGCAAACCATGCGAGCCACGGGGTGATCTCGTTGCCTTTGTTGGCGGCCTCAAGTGCTGCGTAGTAGGCCTTCTTGCGGATAAGTATCGTCGCTGCGAGCGCGTTCAGCGTGGGCTGCCCCAGCGGCTGCGAGAGCGCCTTTTCCGAGATCGCCCTGCCGATACGGCCATTTCCGTCCTCGAATGGATGTATCGACTCAAAGTACAGGTGCGCGATTCCGGCGCGCGTAAGCGCCGGGATCGGTCTATCGCCGGCAGGACCGGAGCTGTTAAACCAATTCACGAAGCGTGGCATTTCGTCGGCGAGCGCCGAACACGGAGGCGCCTCGAAGTGTACGTTCGGCGCGTGGAGCGCGCCCGACACAACTTGCATCGGTTCGTCGCCCGTCCGGTACGCGCCAACGTCCTTTAGATCGGACCTCCCTTTCGCCACCATCCTGTGCCATGCGAACAGCATTTCTTCCGAAAGCGGTTCCGCGAATGATTTGTAAAGGCCCACCATCATTTCAGCGATGCCCCGCTCGGCGGGCTTGACCCTCCGCGCATCCGCCTCCAGGCCGAGTTGACGCCGCACGGAAGATTGCACGCTCGCCCGGTCGAGAATCTCGCCCTCGATTTCCGAGGTCGTGACCGCTTCACCGCTAATCGCCTCAATCGTCAACTGTTCCCGGTCCGTAGAGTCAAGGCGCCTCAGAGAACCTACAAACATGCCGCCGCGCAGGAGGAACTGTTCCTCCGCCTTCTGAAGGCGGGGGGCGTCCCAAGCAAAATTGGGTAGTGGGGTCTTAGTGGGGAGACGGAACTTTTTAAAACGCTTCCGATTCACTCCGACAACATTACCTCCATCGCGTCGAGCAATTGTTGGTGCTTCTCGGTGGTAGTCGGAGCAAGAGAAAAATAGCGATTATCGACGAACCGGCTTCCGTCACGGCGCTCGAATCTGAATTTTAGAGAAACCGGACGCTGCCCACTGTCCGTGCCGAACCTGATCATGTCAGGTTGAAATTCTAACTTCTCGCCACACACCTCAGCCAGCAAGTTGGCGAACTGTCCGAATTTTGGACTGAGTGATGCAAGGTTTAGATTTGTCGTGGCCACTACTTCGCTTACATAGACCTTCTTACGAATCATCGATGGATCATAGACCAAACGGTGCGTCTTGGTACTGAATGCAAGAATATCTTCCAGAACTACATCCGAAGCCTCAGTGGAATGGCGGGTATCCAACATCAATCCATCGCTGAAGATCTCGAATCTTACAACTTCGATCAGCTCATCCTCGCTCAGACGGAAAGATCCCTTTGCGAATACGACTCCTCCAGTGACAGGTTGAAGATCCTCTGGCTTAGTCGGAAAAACCCGAAACCTGTATCGCCCTTGGATCGCAGCATAGACAGGCACCAAGTCTAGGCCGTTAGGATTTAAGTCTTCTGTCGGAACGTACCACATCGCACGGGCGTTGGCCTGCGTCACTATTCTCATTGCGATCCGCTCCTAGCATCATCCATTGTTCTAATTCTCCTGGTTTCAGATGCAACGGGCATTCTTGCTGTTGAGTTGGGGACTATAGTTCCGCTGCCGAATTGAACAGATGAATCAATTGAGACAAGTCTGCGGTTATCTCCAGAAGCGGATTCAAGTGCCCCAGTTCTTTCGATAAGCATAGCTAGACGGCCAACGTCCTCGATCTCCATAGCCTCATCCTCAAAGCTCGGCACGCGAAGCGCTTCTGGACCGTTATTAAATGAATTGTTCAAAACTCTGCTGTACGGAACGAACCGCACATCTAAGCCGCAATCGAAGCCAGCGGCCAACCGAAGAAGCGTAGTGAGTGTCGGCTTAGTCTCAGCATTTGGGTCTTCAAGGATTGAAATCCTCTCTTGTGCCATATTCACTATGCGACCTAGCTGCTTTTGCGACCAGCTTCGCTGTTCCCGGATGGCCGAAACCTGAAACGCAACGGTCGCATAC
>DATDHK010000081.1:0-7159 GCA_036521635.1 Bryobacteraceae bacterium
GTACCGAACAGGTGAGTTCCTCGACCTTTGTCGTGGTCCGCATGTGAAGTCCACCAGGGAATTGAAGGCGTTCAAGTTGCTGCGCGTCGCCGGCGCGTACTGGCGGGCTCAGCGTCGGCAATTGCGAGGCCGCCTACGCTCCCAACCCAGCGCTGTTCCATGGAATATGTGAAGAGACGATACCTTCGCTGGATACAATCCGCGCCGAATTGGGGAGGGAATCCTATCGATTTCTCGTGCTGCCAAAAAGACTAAACCTGAATCCAGGCGCGCCGGCTGCATTCGAAGACAAGCATTTTGCCGTGTACCGGCTTTCGCCATGAGCGCGTCGATCTCGGTTGTGATTCCGGTCCACAACGCGGCGGCAAGTCTGGGCAGGTGCTTGGGCGCGCTGAAAACATCCACGTTCCAGAATTTCGAATGCGTGGTGGTGGATGACGGCTCAACGGACGACTCCGCTGCATTGGCGGCGGCAAGCGGCGCGCGAGTGATCGCCACTGGCGGTCAGCGAGGCCCTGCGTACGCGCGCAATCGCGGCGTGGAGGCGGCTAAGGGTGAGATCCTCTTCTTCATCGATGCGGATGTGATGGTGCAATCCGGCACGCTGGCACAAGTTGCGAACGCGTTCGAAGAGAACGCCGCGCTGGATGCACTGATCGGATCGTACGACGAAGAACCGGCAGAACCGAATTTTCTTTCACAATACAAAAACCTGATGCATTGCTTTGTTCACCAGCATGGCAGGCGGCGTGCGAGCACGTTTTGGACGGGCTGCGGGGCGATCCGAAAATGCGCTTTCGAGGAATTCGGAGGCTTCGACGAATCTTATGTGCGGCCTTCCATCGAGGACATTGAGCTGGGGGCGCGGCTAGTGCGCGCGGGCAAGTCGATTGAACTTGAACCAACTTTGATGGTGAAGCATTTGAAACGCTGGACCCTGCCGGGCCTGCTGACGTCGGACATTCGGGATCGCGCTATTCCCTGGACGGTGCTGATGCTGCGCGAGCGGAATATTCCGAATGACCTGAATGTTCAATCGAGCCAGCGCATTTCGGTAGTGTTGGTGTATCTCGCGCTGCTGCTCGCGCCCTTCTATTGGCCTGTGCCGGCAATTTCGTTGATAGTCACAATCGTATTGAATCATCGCTTCTATGGGTTTCTAGCTCGCAAACGCGGCCTTTGGTTCGCGATTCGCGCCGTGCCCCTGCATCTTGCATATTTTCTCTATAGCGGCGCGTCGTTCGTAGTGGGATGCGTAAAGGCGCTGCGGGCAGGTTTACAATGAAGCGAGAAAGAGTAACAACGTCAGGGCGGCTATTATCTGACGGGCGTGCGTGTCTCTCTCGACTCCATCGTCTACGCGTTCTTGCGTGGTGAATCTCCTGAAGGTATCGCGGAGTCTTACCCAGCGCTGAACCTGGAGCAAGTTTATGGCGGCTTTGTGTGGGGCAGGTTGGTAACCTGCCGACGATTTTTAATCGGCGCATTCAGGTTTGGAGCAAAGGCCGGGGACGCCGATTGACAATCGGCGGCAGGATACCATCCTGCCCCACACGATCAAGAAGTCTACTGTCCTACTTGTATTCGCCGAACACTTTGCGCAGGCGATCTGAAATCTCTCCTACTGTGCCCATCGCTTCCGCACACGACAGAATATGGGGCATCAGATTATCGCTTGACCTTGCGGCCTGCTCTAAGGCGGCCAGGCGTTCTTCCAGAACGGATGCGCTTCGGGAAGCACGCACTTCACGCAGCCTCGATATTTGCTGCTGCTCTAGTTCCGGATCCAGGCGGAACGTTCCCGGGGATTCTTTTTCCGGCTGCTTGAACCGATTCACTCCCACTACGATCGCTTCGCCCCGCTCCACCGCCTGTTGATATTCGTACGCCGCATTTTGGATTTCGTTTTGAATGAAGTTATTCTCGATTGCCGCCAGCGTGCCGCCCATGGCGTCGATTCGCTCGATATACTCACTGGCGCCGCGCTCGATTTCATCCGTGAGCTGCTCGATGTAATAGCTGCCGCCCAAGGGATCCGCCGTATTTGTTACGCCGCTCTCGTGCGCGATTATTTGTTGCGTCCGCAGCGCCAGCCGCGCGGACTCCTCGGTCGGCAGAGCCAGCGCTTCGTCCTTGCCGTTGGTGTGCAGCGATTGCGCGCCGCCTAAAACCGCCGCCAACGCTTGCATCGAAACTCGCACCACGTTCACGTCCGGCTGTTGCGCCGTCAGCGTAGATCCGCCGGTCTGAACATGGAAACGCATCGTCATCGAGCGCGGATTCAATGCTCCAAAACGATCGCGCATGATGCAGGCATACAGCCGCCGCGCCGCGCGAAACTTCGCGATCTCCTCCAGAAAATTGTTGTGCGAGTTGAAGAAGAAAGAGAGGCGGGGGGCGAAGGAGTCTACTGCCAATCCGGCTTGCACGGCGGCGTCGATATACGCGATGGCGTTGGCCAGCGTGAACGCAACTTCCTGCACCGCGGTGGAGCCCGCCTCCCGAATGTGATAGCCGCTGATGGAAATCGTATTCCACTCCGGCATTTCACGCGCAGCCCACGCGAACAGGTCGGTGATGATACGCATCGCAGTGCGCGGCGGATAAATGTAAGTGCCGCGCGCGATGTATTCCTTGAGGATGTCGTTCTGCACCGTGCCCGAAATTTTCCGGAGATCCGCGCCTTGGCCGCGCGCCACCAGAGCATAGAAGCTGAGCAGTATCGACGCGGTGGAGTTGATGGTCATCGACGTCGTGATGTCCGCCAGGCGAATGCCGTCAAACAAGCGCTGCATGTCGGCCAAGGAGCAGATCGCAACTCCCGCGCGGCCTACTTCGCCGGCGGCGAGCGGATGATCGGAATCCATTCCCATCTGCGTGGGCAGGTCGAACGCTACCGAAAGTCCGGTGATGCCCTGCGAAAGCAGATACCGGTAACGGCCGTTGCTTTCCTCGGCGGTGCCGAAACCGGCGTATTGCCGCATGGTCCAGAGCCGGCCGCGGTACATGTCGGGATAGATTCCGCGGGTATAGGGAAATTCACCGGGTTGGGCGCCGGGGTTTGTCATGACCTGTTGATCTTGCGCGCCCGCCAAAATGACGATATGCCGAACCAGCCCATCAGCAGCACAAATGGAACGGTCAGAGCCAGGCGAGGGCCGCTGCCTTCCTTACCAATCATCCGGATTGCACTGGGCACGGGGACCAATGCCAGGACAATAAAAAGGAAGCCGACCACCTGATTCCAAAGGATATGAAGCGGGCGCGCAACGCCTGGGATCACGTGGCCCAGAAACTTTTTGGCGAGTGAAAACATGCTGGCAATACCAGTGTAGCGGACACTGGAAACTAAGGCCCTTGGCGGCTTTTCGGCTACTGGGAATGTTTGCTTTGGCCGATATCTTTTTCAGGGAGCAGAATCCGATGTTGGAGCCACTTTCATATTGGATGAAACTGTGCTTGCCTTGTCAACATCAAGAAGATAGGGTGATATGCTGAGAATGGCCCGCCAAGAAAGGGGCAAGGTGTGGAAGAAAAGCTGAAAGAGTTGATGCAGGAGCTTGGCAACGCGATCAACGAGTCTCTCTCGGATTCTGATCGCATTGCCGCTGCTATCGGAGAAATCAAGCGGGCCGGCTATGATGTCTTCCTGGTCCTGGAAGCCACTATCGGATTCAACAAGCGCGAGGAGTCTGGCGAATTCGAATCCGACGATGCCGAGCTCGATTCCGAAACCGAGGCCGCGCCACCCAAGCGCCGGTTTGAATCGACGGGCAAGATCAAGCTGACATCGCAGGATCAAAAGTTTTTGAAAGCTCTTAAGATCGCGATCGACGAAGAAAAAAGTTAGACCCGCAGTTCCCGATAGACATTCCAGGTTTGTTCCACCGACTTCTCCCAGGTAAATTCTTTGCTGCGCTCCACGCCCTTGCGTACTAGTTCGTCTCGCAGGGTTTGGTCCTCGGTCAGCTTGCGCAATCCGGCGGCGATGGATGCTGCATCTAGCGGGTCCACCAGCAGGGCTGCGTCGCCGCTCACTTCCGTGAGTGCGGAAGCATTGGAAGTCAGCACCGGAATGCCGCTGGCCATAGCGTCCAGGACCGGCAGGCCGAAACCTTCATCCAGAGATGGAAATGCGAAGACGGAGGCGCGTTGATAGAGCTCTTCCAACGTTGTGTTGGGTACGTAGCCGGGTGTTTGGATGTCCGCCTTGCGAGGACTGCGCTCGATTCGCGCCAGGATCTCCTCCGCGCCAAAGCCGAGTGAACCCGCCAGCACGAGCGTCCAACCGGATGCGGTTTCTTCGAATGCCTCCACCAGCCGTACAATATTCTTTCGACGTTGTAGAGCGCCGACGAACAGGATCATTTGTTGACGCTCCGGGACAACCGCTCCCTTACGGTCCCGGCTCGGAAGGAGGAGCGTTTCCGAGCCGCGACCGTTGGCAACGGGTTTCCTCGCTGGGCGGCCTTGTCCGCTGACAAGCTGAGGCTTTGCAAGTGCCCCTCGCCAAGGGAGCGGTCTTGCGCCGTGGGGGACCACGCGGATTCTGGCCGGCTCAACTTTCAGCAATTCCTCCACTTGACCCGCTGTGAAATGGGATACCGCAATGATTAGATCGGAACGCTTGGCTGCCGTCCTCGCCTGTTCGGTGAATCGCTGGCGGAACTCCGGTGTCGAATAGTCGCCCGTCATCACAAACAGGTCGTGGAACGTCGCTACGGTTCGGCGGTAACGGGCGGAGTCGATGCGCTGGTTGAGTCCGTGAAACAGGTCGGGTGAGCTTGGCCAACCGTTCCACAAAATCGCGCGGCGGCAATTTCGCGGGAGCGTTTCAGAAAACGATTGACGGAAACGATGCGGGCGATAGCAGAACGAATACTCGGCTTCCGGATGCCGCTGCGCCAAGCCAAACAGAATCGCTCGCGAGTAAACGCCAACTCCCGACAGATTCGGGCCGATGCTGTAGGTGGCGTCGAGAGCTACTTTCAATCAGCCAGAATAGCGGCTTTCGCGCGCTGCCGTGTTTCGGCCGTGAATTGCTGTTCGACGCCCGTATCCAGATCCAGTTCTTGAACGGAAACGCGCACCGCCACTTCGATTTCAAGCGCGGCGCGATGCAGCAGATTTTCCGCCGCAATCTCAGTCATGCCGGCCACGATCAGTCCGAAACGGCACAGTGCCAGTCTGCCTACCAGCGCGGGAGCCTGAAAGGTTTGCCGAAGCACTTCCGCGGTCCGGATGAGAACCAGCTCGCGGGCTTCCCGATCGGAAAGCTCCGCGATCTCGACCGACCCCGCCAGCAGAACCGAGCGGCTGTGCCGCGAGAGCTGGGCGGAATGGCCGGCCATGGTGAAGAATGCCTGCGCCGTCAGCACACCCGTGAGCTCGTCGAGAAACGGAGATGCCCGCAATGTTTGGATTTTGCGTTGGCGCTCGATGGCGTACTGCAACGACCGCGCCAGCGGCGCACACTCCAACTCGGATTTCAACAGCACATCCTGGGCCCCCTCGCGCAACAGCCAATTGGCGAGGTTGTCATCTTGCTCGTCCGCCAGCACCACGATGGGCGCGCCCCTGGCCGCCGCGTTTGTTTCCAGGAAAGAGTCCAGCAGCACCGGGCTGTCGGGCAGGCTCAGGTTAAGCAGGATGACGTCGAACGCTTGCCGGCCGAGACAATCCAAGGCGTCCGCCAGCCGCTCGACCTGAACGATGCTCGACGAGCGCCAGTTGCACCAGTACCGTTGTTCTTCAATCTCGATGAGGGCCTCGCACAGGAGTTGCTCATCTTCGAGATCGTCTTCCACCAGAAGAAGTTTGAGCGCTCTCGAATCCGCCACGTATATAGAGTGCGGGCAGGCGGGGATTTATCTCAGACCGCGAGCTGATATTCCTTAAGTTTGCGGTACAGCGTCGTGCGCCCGATTCCCAGCAGGTTCGCGGCGATGGCCCGGTCGCCCTTAGTGTAAGCAAGCGCATCGAGTATGGCGCGCCGCTCAATTTGATTGAGCGGAACAATGGGCGGCCGCCCGGATTCGGGGTCGGAACGATGCTCGTGCATGAACGCCTCGCCGGGGGGCTTGGGCATGGGATTAGATCCGACGGCCAACGAAAGAAGTTGGGTTCGTTTTGCAATTAGATGGTTCTGCAACATGGAAGGGAGCTCGCCGACATGGAGAAGCGGCCCGGAATTGATGGCCACCAAGTGCTGGATGCAGTTTTCCAGCTCGCGCACGTTGCCCGGCCAATCGTATGAAATCATTGCCTCGAGCGTTTCCTGCGTCAGGCTGTGATTCCTGCCGTAGCACGCCAGGAAATGGGCGATCAGCGAGGGAATGTCTTCCTTGCGGTCGCGCAGGGGGGCAATCTTTACATTCACTACGTTGAGGCGATAGAACAGGTCGCGCCGGAAGGTGCCCTTTTCCACTTCTTTCGCCAGGTCGCGATTGGTGGCGGCTATGACTCGAAAGTCGGAACGGCGCTGAATCAGCGATCCGACCGGGCGGAACTCCTTTTCTTGCAGCACTCTGAGAAGCTTGGCTTGCAGATCGAGCGGCAATTCGCCGATCTCGTCGAAAAAGGCGGTGCCGCCGTTGGCTGTTTCGATCAGGCCGGTCTTTGTGCCGACCGCGCCCGTGAATGCGCCTTTCACATGGCCGAACAGCTCACTTTCCATGAGCGGGCCGACCAGGGAGGAGCAGTCTATCGTGACAAACGGGCCGAGCGGACTAACATTATGAATAGATCGCGCGACGACTTCCTTGCCGGTGCCGGTCTCGCCTAGTAATAATACTGGCCAGCGGCAGCGGCCCAATTTCTCGACAAGCCGCAGGATGGTGCGGATGCGCGGCGACTGGCCGACTAAGACATGCGTCGATTCTTGAGCTTGCGCGAACATTCCCTTGAATCCGGAGGGCGGGCCGCCCGTTAGCAACGTAGTGCCGGCCACCAAGATAAACTCTACGTAGACTTTAGGATTTCAGCAACACCCCAACGTCTTAGATTTGCGGGTTATTTGCGGTAGCGCGGCCACCTCATTTGGGGGTAATGAATTTAGTACTAAAGAAACAATGGGGTGACAGGGAGCTGTGAAAAAATCAAGAACCAAGGAATACGAGGAACACCAGACCAGTTCGGGCGAGTGGAATGATTTCGAGGA
>DATDHK010000082.1:0-9702 GCA_036521635.1 Bryobacteraceae bacterium
GTCTTCAATATAAGCGACGGTTGGATGCAGCACGGATTCGATCTCTTCGATGGAGGTCCCATCCAATTCCACGCAACGCGCCAGCCGGACAGCGCTGCGGTCCAGCACCAGCACCGACAAAATCCGGCCGCTGAGTTTCACCAGCATCGTTATTTGATCCGGCGTCATCAGGTTCAGCGCCGCGAGCGACGAAGTAGTCACCATTCCCGGATGAAAACCGGCCGCCCGGAAAGGCGCCTCATAGCGCCCGACAATCTCCGACGCCATCACCGCCGCCAGCACTTCGATCTTCGCGCCCTCGCGCCCCCGCGGCTGCGCGGCATAACTCAACACGGCCGAGTCGACGTCGAAAGGCACGCTCTTCTTCATGCGGAACCGCAGCAGCGCCAGTTGCTCCTCCGGATCGGACGGAAAATTGTCGAAATCCAGCACCGCGATGCGGGCGCAATAATCGGGGAGAATCAAAGCCGCTCGCCGTTTGCGATGCCCGTTCGGCGGAGCGATCGACATGATTTGATTCTCTACAACCAGCGATTGCTGGATATTGTCGTGTACGGGCGAAACCATCAGCACGCCCGGTTCAAAAGGCGTGAAGATGCTCCCGGACGGCTCGGCCAATCGCACGAATGAGATGCCCATTTCCGACAGCTCGAATGCGTGCGTCGGGGGCGGGTCCTTCAAGAAGCTGGTGGGCAGGATATTGGCTAGCGAAGGCATGGCGAAAAAGGCGGGCGATTACGCCTCGATAAACGTGACCTTGTTGATCTCCTTCAAAGTAGTCACCCCGCTGCGGGCCTTCTCCAGCGCCGATTCGCGCAGGAACGTCATGCCTTCCTCGCGCGCCGCGCGCTTGATTTCGGACGCCGGCCGCTTGTCGAGAATCATCTCGCGGATTTTTTCGCTGAGATCCAGAAGCTCATGGATCGCGGTCCGGCCGCGGAAGCCGGTGCCGCCGCATTCGAAACACCCGGGACCTTCATAGAAGACGACGTTGCGCCACTCGTCCGGGTTCAGCCCGCTCTCGATGAGATAGTCGTCCGGATATTTGACGGGCGCCTTGCAGTACTGGCACGTGATACGCACCAGCCGCTGCGCCAGAATACAGTTGAGCGCCGAAACGAAGTTGTATGGCTCGACGCCCATGTTGAGGAATCGGCCCAGCACGTCCAGCACGTTGTTGGCGTGGACGGTGGTGAACACCAGGTGGCCGGTCAACGCGGCATTGATCGCGATCTGCGCCGTCTCCTGGTCTCGAATTTCGCCGACCATGATTTTGTCGGGATCGTGGCGCAGAATAGAACGCAATCCGCGCGCGAAGGTCAGCCCCTTCTTTTCATTCACCGGAATCTGCGTGATGCCCTTGATCTGATACTCCACCGGATCTTCGATGGTGATGATCTTGTCTTCGTCGTTCTTGATTTCGCTGACGCCGGCGTACAGCGTCGTAGTTTTTCCGGAACCCGTAGGTCCGGTCACTAGCACCATCCCGTAAGGCTCTTTGATATAGCGCCGGAACTTCACCAAATCGTTGTCGGAAAAGCCAACAACTTCGAGCGACAGCTTGGCGAACTTCTCGCTCATCGATTCTTTATCCAGCACACGAAGCACGGCATCCTCGCCGTGAATAGTCGGCATGATGGAAACGCGGAAATCGATCAGCCGTCCCTTGTAGCGCACTCGAAAACGGCCGTCCTGCGGAATGCGCCGCTCCGCGATGTCGAGCTCGCTCATCACCTTGATGCGCGAAATAATGGTGGAGTGCCAGTCCTTCGAAATCGGCGGCATGGCATAATGCAGCACGCCGTCGATGCGGTACTTGATGGCCACTTCCTGATCGCGCGTCTCGATATGAATATCGCTGGCGCGCCGTTCCAGCGCGTTGAAGATGGTAGTGTCCACCAGCTTGATCACCGGCGCGATGTCGCTGTCGGCGGTCAGCTTGTCGATCGAAAGAGTTTCGTCCTGATTCTCTTCTTCCCCAATGACGTCCAGCGTGAAGCCTTCGGTAACTTCTTCGAGCACGCGCTGCGACTGTTCAGTCTTCTTGAGCAGATCCGAAATCTGCGACAGCGTAGCGACCTTCACATGCAGCTTCTTCTGCAGAAGAATAGACAACTCATCGATCAGATTGAGATTACGCGGATCAGCCAGCGCGATATCCAGATGCCCATTCTGCGCATTAATAGGCACAAAGTTATAACGGAACATCAGATCGACCGGCACGGAATGGAACAAATCGTGATCGATCCGAACATCGCGCAAATCCACAAACTCACAGCGGTAGCGCGAAGCGATGGCCTTGGAGTTAGCCACCTCATCGGTCGGTTCGACAAGCTTAAGGCGATCGCTAGAAGCCATGAAAACCTCTGTTTGTGGGGCAGGTTGGTAACCTGCCGCCGATTGTTAATCGGCGTGCTGCTGAATTGCCTGGTTCCGACGGCCGATCTTCGATCGGCGGCAGGTTACCAACCTGCCCCACAAGGCTTTGTACGGTTTTCCTCATCTCAATGTGTCCGCCAGGGAGAAGATCGGCAAATACAACGCCACCAGCACGAACGTCACGAAACAACCCATGAAAATCATGATGGCCGGCTCGATCAACGACAACGACGCCGTCATCTTGGTATTGACGTCGTCTTCGTAGAATTCGGCGACGCTCGATAACATTTGCGGCAGCGCGCCGGTAGACTCGCCTACTTCAATCATATCGATCGACAGCCCCGGAAAAATCTTGGTCTTGGCCAGCGACGCCGAAAGCGACTGCCCTTCCTTCACCATCTGGCTCGCCTCGCCCAAAGTCTTCTTCAGCAGCCTGGTCCCCAGCGAATTCGCCGCAGTCTCGAGCGCCTGCATCAACGGAATTCCGCCCACCAGCAAAGTGCCCAGCACGCGTGAAAATTGGGCCACTTGATACTTGATCCAAATCTCACCGAACACCGGAGTGCGCAGTTTCCAGCGGTCCATTCTCTCTTGCCCTTTGTCGGTTTTCGACCAGAACCGGAACGAGACCGCTGCGATCACGAGGCCCAGGAATCCGAACAGGATATAGTTGCGCGCCGTCGTGCCGACCGCGATCAGGATGATCGTGGCTTGCGGCAACTTAGCCGACATGCTGTTGTACAATTCCGCGAATTTTGGAACCACGAACGTGACCAGAAACACCATCAGACACGCCACCAGCACAATCAGCAAGCACGGATAAACCAGAGACAGGATAATCTTCTTGCGGACCGCCAGCGCCAGCTTCTGATAAGTAATGTAGCGGTCCAGCACTTCCGCCAGCGCACCGCTTTTTTCTCCCGCCAAAACCGACGTCACGTAAATCGGCGGGAACACCGATTGCCGCGCAAAGGCGTCCGACAAAAGCGACCCGCCCTTCACGTCGTCGCGAACCGCCTTGATATAGGGCGCCAGTTTAACGTCGGTCAGGCGCTCCGATAGAAGATCCAGCGCTTTGAGAATCGGCAGCCCGGCGCGCACCAGCGTGACGAATTGCTGATTGAAAATCAGGAATTTCTCGAGGTTGATCTTCTTCTTGCGCCCGCCGACCTTGACGCCGGCGATCTGGTGCCGCGGCCGGATGGAGTAGATCAGAAAGCCCTGCTGGGAATAACGCTCCCGAAGTTCCTTTTCCGACGCAGCCTCGGCTACCTGCTGGTGGATTTCGCCACGCGGATCGGCGTACTTCAGCACCCACTCCGTCATTACTGGCTCACCTCTCCGGCCACCAATGTTGCGCCGGCGGGCATCTGGAATTTGAACTGGGAGTCGTTCACCTGCGGATTCACTTTTTCCTGATCGAAACGGAACGTCAGAACCGATTCGTCCTGTCCGTTGATCACCAGCCGCTGAATCTGATAATCCGGCGTCACCAGCATCGCGATTTTGTCGTACGGCAGCTTCTCTGTCCTGGTCTTGGCGGTCACCAGAAAATTCGCGCCATCCTGTTTCACGTCGAAATCGCGAAACTCCTTGGCGAAGTCCAGCTTGCCCAGCAGGAAAGCCAGCGGCACGTGCATGTCTTCGCTCTCTTTCAACTTCATTTTCTCCACGCGATGCGCGTCCGGGGTGTAAAGGTAGACATCGCGGCCGTCGGACAGAAAAAGTTTGCCGGCTGGGGTGGTGTAGTCCCAACGCATGCGGCCCGGTTTGCGCAGCGTCAGCGATCCAGTCTCGCTCTTGCGGGCCCGGCCTTGCACGCTATATGTCTCATTAAATTGGACTTGCAATGTTTTGGCCCTGTTGTAGCGCTGCTCGATCCCCTTGAGAAGAGCGTTGAGATCGACGTCCGCCGCCTGGACGGGCAGGACGGCAAGGGACACCCATAGCGCGAGTCGGGTCACATTACCTTTGACGTTGCTGCGCCGCGAGGTGTGCAGAATCATCAATACTATTGTAACCCATTGATTTTGCGAGGATAATGATCGGATGGGCAAGGCTCCCTCCACGGAAGAAGCGCTGCTGGCCATTCGCAGGATTCGGGATGCGCCGGATGGGTTCGTTTTGCAGCGCGACCTTGCGCCGTTTCTCAAGCACAAGAGCAACCACGTGATTGCCGCGGCGGCGGACACGGCCGGCCGGCTGGAGTTGGGTTCGTTTTGTCAGTTGTTGGTGGACGCCTTCCTGGATCTCATGACCAAGCCGGCCACGCGTGACCAGGGCTGCAAAGCATTGATTGCCATAGCGAAAGCCCTGGCTACCATGGATCAGCCCGCGCCCCAGGTCTACTTCGCGGGCATCCGGCATGTTCAAAAGGAGGGCAGCTTCGGTCCGCCGGTCGACGTCGCCGCGCCACTGCGGGGCCTGTGCGCCCAGGGCTTGGTTCGGATGCGGCATCCGGATGCATTGCTCGAATGCGTGACGTTGCTGGCGGACCCGGAGATTGCGGCGAGGGCCGGGGCGGTGCGGGCGCTTGGCGAATCCGGCCAATCCGAGGGCATGTTGCTGCTTCGTTTGAAAGCCCTGCTGGGCGACGACGAGGAGATCATGGGCGAGTGCTTCGCGGCGCTGCTGCGGCTGGCGCCCGCGCCGTCGCTCGAATTCGTGGCCGGCTTTCTGAAATCTTCCTCCGACGAAGTGGCCGAGCGGGCGGCGCTGGCGTTGGGAGAGTCGCGAATTCCCGCAGCCTTTGGAAAGCTGCGCGAAGCCTGGGAGCGGACGGCCCGCCCGGCGCTTCGGCGGACGTTGCTGCTGGCGTTGGCGATGCTCCGCCACGACGAGGCGCTGGAATTCCTGCTCGCCCGCCTCGAGGAAGATACTGAACGCGCCGCGTCGGATGCACTGGCGGCGCTGGTGCTCTACGCTCGCGACGATGCAGTGCGGGACCGAATCGGGAAGGCGATTGCGAAGCGGAAGAGCGCTGGGTTGCAAGCCGCGTTCGAGAAGCAATTCGGTGGCCTTTAGAAAGCTCTCGAACCCCGCAATTTTCGGCGGATCCCTTCCGTGAGCGCTGGCTGGCGCGGAAAGCCCGCAGATATACTGAAGAAGGGTAAAGTGTTCGATTGCGTCGCGAACGGGATGCGCGGAAGGCCGCTGCCAACCTGCGGAAACACGGAGTCTCATTTGTAGAGGCTTCGAGCGTGTTCTTTGATCCACTATCGGCAACCGGCGACGACCCGGATCGATCAAGGACGTTTCGTGACCTTTGGAGTGTCATCCGCAGGACGGCCATTGGTGGTTGCGCATTATGAAGAAGGCTAGGAAGGCCGCGGACGAGCTTCGGTCCGAATACTCGCGATCGGATTTTGGCCCGCTCGTCCGCCGACCTATTTCCCAATGGGGCCGCCGTCAACGCTGCGCTGCGTGCTCTGGCGGAGATCGCCAAGCGCGCCGGTTCCCCACGGCGACGCTCGTCCTAAAAAGCCGCTCTCTACCGTACTCTTTGTGATACGATCCCTGCACCGGCTTTATTTTCCAAGCCGGGAAAGAGGACCGAAATATGACGCTACTTTGGATGCTGTTGATCGGACTGATCGCCGGTTGGCTGGCCGGCATCATCATGAAGGGCAGCGGATACGGTGTCATCGGCGACATCATAATCGGCATACTGGGCGCGTTGATCGGCGGGCATGTCCTGTTCTGGCTGGGAGTGCCAACTCATGGCTTGCTGGGATCCCTTCTAACGGCGCTTTTGGGGGCCATCCTACTCATCTTTGTCGTCCGGCTCATCAAGCGGGTCTGATCGACACACTTCTCCCTCCTTCCACAACGGCGATCCGATAGCGCCAAAGCCCGAGACGGCTGCTTAGTGTCTTCCGTGTTTCTTTCCCGGCTTCTTGGGCTTGGGCGGCAGCTTGATTGGCGGTGGAACCGGCCGTGGTGTCGTGCGCGGTGCTGGTGTCGTGGCCGGCGGCGGGGGTGGTGGCGGTGGTGGAGGTGGCGGCGGTGGCGCGGGTTTCGCGTCCAACCTTTGAACCCATGCTACGACCGCGTCGATTTGTGTCTTCATTTGCGCGAGCAGCAAGAGAGCCTGCTGCCGGCCGTCGACTACTACCAATGATTCTAACGGTGGATTCCCATCTGAGGTGGGAGGAACAATCGTGCCCATAGTGTCTCCTAATTTGGTTTGTTTGGTTTTTCAGACTGCGTCAGTTTTTGAAAGCGAGGATCGCGCCTAAGACCGGCAAGTTCCGGCGCGCGACTAATCTCATTCATCGAGTACCCGGCCCGGATTGCTTCGGCCAGTCCTCTGATTGCACGGTCGTGACGATGACCGATCTCTTCGATAAGAGCTTCCTGGTAAATGAAGCGTGCATCGGCTGGAGCAAGGATTCGGGCCTTGCGGCTATCTTCCATCGCCTGCGTTTGGTCTCCTAGGTTCGCCCAGTATAACGCACGGCAAGACAATGCAAGCGCATCTTTTGGATTTGTGATCAGCGCGCGGTCCGCATTCTCGATGGCCCGGCGGTACATGGCGGGAGCCTGCCGGGCCCGCTCGGGAGTCCAACGGTACGCGTCCGCGAGCGCTCCCGCGGTGACATAGGAGTTGGGGCCCAGCGCCAGTGCTTTTTCATTGGTCGTCGCGGACTCCCGGTAACGGCCTTGCGCGGAATAGACCGAGGCCAATCCCAAATACCCTCCCTGGCCCGGCTTCAGGTCGATCGATTTGCGAAAGTCGTCGCCGGCCATATCGTATCTGCCGAGCGTAAGATGCAGCGCGCCGAGGTTATACCAGGCTTGATAGTTGTCCGGGACCAGTTCCGCTACGCGCTGAAAGGGTGTTGCGGCGTCCGAATAGCGGCTCTGCTCATAGTAGAAAACGCCCAGCATCTCGTAGGAAAGCCAGTCGCTCGACCGGATCTGAATCGCCTTTTGATAGACGCCTTCCGCTTCTTTCGGCATTCCGCTGAGTTTGTAGGCATCGGCCAATCCACGATACGCCTCCACACTCACCGGATCGAGATCCAGCGCGGCTTGATATTCTCGAATCGCATCCGGATACCTGCCAGTGTAGGCGTACACTTTGCCCAGGTTCACATGCGCGGACGGCACTTGTTTGTCCAGCTCAATGGCATGCAGGCCGAGATCCTGAGCCTCTTCCAGCCACTTCGGCTCGCGCGTGAGGCTGTATTTCAGCCAGTTGGCCTGGCTCAAGGCGGCGTAACCGAGCGCGTAGTGCGGATCGCGATTCACGGCCGTTTTCAAGAGCTCCATGGCGCGGTCGAGATTGCCCGGTTTGTCCCATCGATCCAGATAGCCGCGCGCCTGCACGTAGAGATCGTAGGCGCCGGAATTGGAGGTTTGTCCCGCCGCAAGCAGCAAATAAGCCTTGGGCTGCAATTGCAGCTCCAGCAGGTCGGCCACTTCGCGCACCACCCGGTCCTGCAATCCGTTGAGCTGATCGATGGGGCTGGCGATGGAGCGCGCGGCAATCTGGGTTTCACTTTTTGTGTCCACCAGATTGGCATGCAGGCGCATGAAGCCCTCGCTGCGCTGCACGCTTCCGGTGATAACCAGGGTTACGTTGAACGCGCGGCGCGCGTCCGCGGTGCTGTGAATATTCAGCTTCCGGACTTCGCTGGCGGGCACCACCAGCAGCGATCCGTGAAAATGTTCCAGCTCGGTCAGCGAGCTGGTGAGCGTTTCCGCCAGACCTTCACAAAAGGCGCCGTTGGCCGCATCGCCGCCGATGTTCTCGAATTGCAACACGGCGATGTGTTTTCGCGAGGGTATGCTCACGCCGGAAAAACGCCGCAGGCGTGGGATCACGGCGTACCCCAGCGCCGCCAGCAGCACGCAGAGTATGAGCGCCCAGAGCAGGGGACGCCGCGGCAGACCGCGCTTTTGGATTGCAACAAAGTGCCCGGACGCCAAAGTGTGCGTGGGCGCTTCCAACTCGCGTTGCACGGTCCGCAGGTCCAGCACCAGGTCGTCCGCTTTCAGGTAGCGCTTCCTGGGATTTTTTTGCAGCAGACGGCGGACGACGGAACGGAGACTCTCCGGCGAATCCGGACGTAACGTTTCGAGCGGCGGCGGATCCGCGCGCAGGATTTGTTTTATCGTGCCGCGCTCGTCGGGCGCGCGGAACGGAAGCTCGCCCGAAATCATTTCATACATGACGATGCCTGCCGAAAACAGGTCCGACTGGTGATCCGTTTCCACGCCGCGGGCCTGCTCGGGCGACATGTATGGCGCCGTGCCGATGGGCGCGCCGGCCTTGGTAATGTCGGGCCCGGAGAGGAATTTGGCCAAGCCGAAATCGGTGATCTTCAGTTTTCCATCGGCGCTGAACATCAGGTTGCCGGGCTTGATGTCGCGATGCAGGATGCCGGTGCGATGCGCGTGCGCCAGGCCCTCGGCCAGTTGCAGCGACAGATTCGACGCCTCGGCGATCAACATCTTCCGTCCGCTGCTCCGCAGCTCGCCGAGCTTGGTGAACAGCGTGCCTCCGGGCAGATATTCGAGCGCCAGAAAAGATTGCCCCTCGTAGTCGCCCGCTTCGTAGACGATGGCGATGTTGGGATGATTCAAGGCCGAAATGGCGCGCGCTTCCTGTAGAAACCTGGTTTGCGCGGTCGTGGATTCGTGCAAATGCGCGGCTAGAAATTTGATCGCGACAATGCGGTCCAGCTTGACGTCGCGGGCCTTATAAACGACACCCATGCCGCCGGCGCCGAGTTTCTCGAGAATCTCGTAGTGTGAAACTATTTGACCGATCACAACGCTCTTTGCGGGATCGCGCTGCTTGGTCAAGCGTCGGCGATCCGTGGATATCACTCCATCGTGGATATCACTCCATCATAGATGAGTGCGGCAAGTGCTTCAAGGAATTGTGGGGCAGATTGGCAATCCGCGGCCGATTGGTAATCGGCCTGTACCTGGATCACGATCAAAAGCTTCGGTAGGCCGATTGCCAATCGGCCGCAGGTTACCAACCTGCCCCACAAATCCGGGAACTGGAGCAACTATAATTGCACCATGATTCGTTCAATCGGATTTTTGTCCGTGGTCTTATTCTTGTCTGCCTCGCTGCTGCCCGGCGCGCCTCCGGACGGTTCGGCGCTCTTTGAAAACAACTGCGCGCTTTGCCACAAAGCGGGGGCCGACAACCGCACTCCCTTGCCGGAGGCCCTTAAGCGGATGCCCAACCGCGCCATCGTCGCGGCCTTGGAATCCGGGTCGATGAAAGTGCAGGGGGCGAAGCTCAGCATAGCCGAGCGGCAGGCCATCGCCGATTTTCTTTCGCCGCCGACCGCGGCTACC